>NZ_RZOJ01000094.1:0-16752 GCF_003998845.1 Mesorhizobium sp. M4A.F.Ca.ET.022.05.2.1
GCAGACGGCGAGCGTCACCGAATGGATCAGCGCCAGCCGCCATTCCGGATCGGTGAAGATCTGCGCGTACCAGGCAGCCGAGAAGCCGACCGGCGGGAAGGTCAGTTCCTGGCGCGAATTGACCGAGACACCGGCAACGACGATGAGGGGCGCCGCCAGGAACAGCGCGATGACGGTGAAGTAGAGACGGCGAAGCCAGGTTGCGGTCATAGCGCGTTCTCCCTGCGTCCGACGAGCAGCGTCATGCCGACAAGCGCCAGCGAGATCAGCACCAGGAACACCGCCATCGCCGCCGCGAAGGGCATGTTGGACTGGTAGATCGCCTGGTCGGTGATCAGCACCGAAAGCGTCCAGTGTTGCGGCCGCCCGAGGATCTGCGGCAACAGATAGGAGCCGAGCGCGAAGACGAAGACCATGATCAGCGTCGCCACGATGGTGTTGCGGAGCGCCGGCGCGACGACGTTGAAGAAGGCCCTGACCGGCGAGGCGCCGAGCGTGCGCGCCGCCTCCAGCAGGGTCGGGTCGAGCCGGACGAGCGCTGGATAGAGCACCAGGATCGTGTAGGGCAGCGCCTGGTAGACCATGCCGGTCAGCACCGCGCCGAAAGTTGGCAGCAGCGCCACCGGCTTGTCCATCAGCCCGATCGCCACGAACAGGTTGGTGATGCCCGCCGTGCGCGAGAACAGCGTCGACCAGGCAAAGCCGATGATGACTTCCGACAGCGACAGCACCGACAGCAGGCCGACCAGCCACAGCGTCTGCACGCGGCGCGGCCGCCTGGTTAGGAGGTAGGTGAAAGGGAAGCCAATCGCCACGCAGCAGACGGCGACCAGCACCGCCAGCATCAGCGAAAAGCCGAGCACGCCGCCGAAGAAGACCGACAGGAAGCGCGCGTAATTGTCGATGACGAAATCCGGTGTGTAGAAGCCGGACGGATTGCGCTTGAAGAAGCTCACCGCGATCATCGTCGAGAATGGCACGACAAAGAAGATGATGAGCATCAGGCCCGGAAAGAAGAGCGGCGTGTAGTCGGCTACCGACTTGGGAGCTTCGCGTCTCATGAGCCGAGCACCACGCAGCTTTCCGGCGGCAGCACGATGCCGACCTTGGCGCCGACCGGCGCGTCGTGCCGCTCGCGCGGCGTCGTCACCGCGACGATGCTGGTTCCGCCCACCTCGATGAAGGTCTCGATCGTGCCGCCGAGGTCGCGCACGAAGCTCACCTCGCCGGTGAGGCCGGCACCGCCAGGGTCGCCAAGATGCACGTCCTCGGGACGGATCGACACAGAAGCTTTGCGCAACCCCGCCGGCATGGCGAGGCCCGGAATGGCGGTGCCGAGGATGGTGGTGCGCCCGGCGCTGTCGACCTCGGCCGGCAACAGGTTGGTGATGCCGATGAAGTCGGCGACGAAGGCGTCGGCCGGCTTGCGGTAGATCTCGATTGGCGGCGCCGCCTGCAATATCTTGCCGTGGCCCATGACGACGACCAGATCGGCCATGGTCATCGCCTCGCGCTGGTCGTGGGTGACGACGATGGTGGTGATACCGAGCCGCTGCTGCAGCTGGCGCAGTTCCACCTGCATCGCCTCACGTAATTTGGCGTCTAGCGCCGACAGCGGCTCGTCGAGCAGGAACAGTTTCGGCGACAGGGCTAGCGCGCGGGCAATCGCCACGCGCTGGCGCTGGCCGCCCGAAAGCTTGGCAACGGGCCGGTCTGCGAAGCCCGCCAGATGGATCAGCGTCAGCAACTCGTCGACCCGCTTCTTCTGCTCTTCCCTGGAGGCGCCACGGATGCGCAGCGCATAAGAGATGTTGTCGCCGACCGACAGATGCGGAAACAGCGCCAGCGACTGGAACACCATGCCGAGATTGCGCTTGTGCGTCGGCAGCGGCGTGATGTCCTCGCCGTCGAGCACGATGGCGCCGCTGCTCGGTTCCTCCAGCCCGGCGATCATGCGCAGCAGCGTGGTCTTGCCGCAGCCCGACGGGCCGAGCAGGCACACGAAAGTGCCATGCGGCACATTGAGCTGCACATTGTCGACGGCGGCGAAATTGCCGAATTTCTTGGTGATGGCGTTGATGTTCAATCCGGACATGCTCACCCCTCTCTCAGGATATTGCACCGCAAGGGCCGCCGGGCAGATGTCCGGCGGCCGGTTTCATGCCAGTGCTCAGCCGACGATCAACTCGGTCCACTTCTGGTTGATCCAGTCGGCCTTCGATGTATAGAGGTCGTAGCGCGGGATGATCGGCTCGATGTCCGACGACACAGTGGCGAACTCTTCCGGCTTGAGGTCGAGCACCTCCTTCTTCAGCGTCGGCGTGGTGCCGACCTTGCGCGACATGACGCCCTGCATCGAAGGCTGGCTCATGAAGTCGATGAAGGCGTGCGCCTCCTCGACCTTGGTCGAGGCGCGCGACAGCACCCAGTTGCCGGAATCCTGGATGCCGCCTTCCTTCGGGAAGGTCGAACGGACATGGAAGCCGTCGGCGGCCGCAAGCCCGGTGACGTCGTGGTAGTACTGGCCCATCGGGATCTCGCCCGACTTCAGCGCTTGCTCGAACTGCGCCTCGTCGCGATACCAGAGGCGCACGTTCGGCTTGACCTCGGCCAGTTTCTCGAACGCCTTGTTCAGCCCGTCCTCGGTGTCGAGCGCGTTGGTGCCGCCCATGAAGGTCTTGGCCGTCACTTCGAGCAGGAACGAGTTGGAGGCGAGCGCCAGCAGGCCGAGTTTGTCCTCGTTGGCCTTGTCCCAGAGTGCCGCCCACGACGTCGGCGCGTCCTTGTAGACGTCGGTGTTGGTGACCAGCGTGATCCACCAGGCGACGGCACCGATGCCGGCGACGCGGCCGTCCGGATATTTGTTGATGAAGCGGGGCAGCAGCTGGTCGTAATGCTTGACCTTCGAGGTGTCGAGCGGCGTCCACAATTCGGTCGACTGGCCCTTCAGCGTCGAGGTCTGCGACATCATCGAAAGGTCGGCCGGCGCCTGCCCGGCCTTGGCCGCCTGTTCGAGCTGCACCAGCCAGGCCTCGCCGGTCGGTTCGGCGACCGATTCCACCGCGATGCCGGTTGCCTTGGTGAATTCCGGGAAGACATGCTCGTCGAACGATTTCTTGAAGTAGCCGCCATAGACGCCGACCTTCAGCGACTTGTCCTGCGCCCGCAGCACCGCGGGCATGGCGAGCACGCCGGCGGCGGCGAAGCCGGCGCCAAGCACGCCGCGCCGGGTGATGGGTGTTGCGATCAGTCTGTTCATTTCAATTCTCCTCTGTTGTGCCGGTTGTCCGGCGGGTTCCCTTGGTTGCGTTTCTCCGCCGTCAGGCGGATCAGTGTGCCGCCGCTCGTTGCTCGAGCGCGCGCGCGTATTGCGTCAGTGGAAAGCACATGACGAAGAAGATCAGCGCCACCAGTCCGTAGACGGTGAACGGTTCGAAGGTCGCGTTGTTGATGGCGTTGGAGGTCCTGACCAGTTCCTCGAAGCCGATGATCGAGGTCAGCGCCGTCGACTTGATCAGCTGCACCAGGAAGCCGACGGTCGGCGCGCGGGTGATCGAGAACGCCTGCGGCAGGATGATCAGCCTGAGTTCCTGCAGGTAGTGCAGCCCGAGGCTGGCGCCGGCGTCCCACTGGCCGCGCGGCAGCGCGTCGACGCCGCTTCGCCAGATCTCGGCCAGATAGGCGCTGGCGAAGAAGGTGAGGCCGAGCGCCGCCGCCGTCCATGGCTCGATGCGCAGCCCGAGCATCGGCAGACCAAAGAACATCAGGAAGAGTTGCATCAAGAGCGGCGTTCCCTGGAACAGCGCGATGTAGCCGGAGGCAATCCGCCGGGTCCATTTGGTCTTGGCGATGCGCAAGAACAGTACGGCCAGGCCGACCAGCGCGCCGCCGACGAAGGCGGCGAGCGACAACAGCACCGTCCAGCGCGCGGCGAGCAGCAGGTTGCGCAATATGTCCCAGAAAGTGAACTCGATCATGACACGCCGGCCCCCAGGACGCGGCGTCCGCCGCCGACCAGCAACCGGCGCAGCCCCATCGACAGGCCGAGATAGACCAGCGTCACCACGAAATAGGTCTCGAAGGCGCGGAAGGTGCGCGCCTGCAGCATGTCGGCCTCGTAAGTCAGTTCCCGCACCGCGATCTGCGACACGACGGCCGACTCCAGCATCATGATGACGATCTGGCTGGTCAGCGCCGGGTAGATCACCTTCAGCGCCTGCGGCAGCACGATCTTGACGAACACCAGGCGCGGCCTGAGCCCAAGCGCCAGTGCGGCTTCCGTCTGCCCGCGCGGCACCGCGTCCAGTCCGGCGCCGACGATCTCGATCGTATAGGCCGCCATGTTGAGCGTCATCGCCAGCATGGCGGCCAGGATCGGATCGAGTCTAATGCCGAGGCTGGGCAGGCCGAAGAAGATGAAGAACAGCTGCACCAGGAACGGCGTGTTGCGCATTACCTCGACATAGGTCGCGATCGCCAGCCGCAGCGGCTTTGGGCCGCTTCTTTTGCCGGCGGCCCCCAGGATGCTGAGGAACGTTCCCGCCAGCGTGGTGACGGCGATCAGCAGGATCGTCGTCGCCGCGCCGCGCGCGATCGCGCCCGCCGCACCCGTAAGCCAGCCGAAGTCGAGGCTGTAGCCCATGGCAAAACGCCCTGTTGCTCCAAAGCATGATCCCGAACCCTCGGTTCAGAAAGATCATGCTCAAACAAAGATTGAGCCCATCCCGATTCGATCGGGATGGGCTCGCGATCAGTCCTTGAGGTTGTCGGGGTTGAGCGGCGTCTTCAGCCAGGCCTTCGAGCTCTCGTCCAGCTTGCCTTCGGCCAGCATCTTGGCGACCGCGTCGTTGATCGCCTTCTTCAGTCGGTCCTCGTTCTTGTTGAGGCCGATATGCGAGGGCGAGGTCAGCAGCTGGAACTTCTGCTCCGGCTGCAACGCATCCTGCTTGGCCAGCACCTGGGCGCCGACATCGTTGCCCACAACCATCAGCTGGGTCTGGCCGGAGATGAAGGCCTGGATGACGGAGTTGTAGTTGTCGAAGCGGCGGATGTCGGCGGAAGCCGGCGCCGCTTCGGTCAGCGAGGTGTCCTCCAGCGTGCCGCGATTGACGGCGATCGACTTGTCGGCAAGGTCTTCCTTGCCTTTGACCGACAGCGCGGCCGGGCCGATGACGGCGATATAGTAGGGCGCGTAGGCGGCGGCGAAATCGATCACCTCGGCGCGTTCTTTCGAGTAGCCGACGCTCATCAGGAAGTCGACGCGTTTGTCGGTGAGATAGGGAATGCGGTTCTGGCCGGTGACGCTGACCAGGTTCAGCTTCACCTTCAGGGAGTCGGCGATCGCCTGCGCCACGTCGATGTCGTAGCCCTTGATGCTCATGTCGGCGCTGGCCGAGGAGAAGGGCGGAAAGTCGGAGAAGATGCCGACATTGACGGTGCCGGCCTTGGTGATGTCGTCGATGGCATCGGCCCTGGCGGCCTGGGAGGACAGGCCGGCGGCGCCGAGCATCAACATTGCCGTGATGGCGGATTTCAGCGTGTTGCGAAGTGTCATTTTAGTTCCCCTGCTGGAAGCTTGTTGTTGAGTCCGGCCGCCGGCTCCAGCGCGGCGGCCGTATTGGCTTGGCGTCGCCTCAGCCTTTCTTGATGGCCGGGCTGAACACCATCAGGCTCAGGATCTCGAACAGGACCTGGGCGCCGACATGGGCGGTGTTGGTGGTCGCGTCGTACTGCGGCGCCACCTCGACGACGTCGCCGCCGACGATGTTGAGGCCCTTGAGGCCGCGCAGCAGTTCGAGCACCTCGCGCGTCGTCAGCCCGCCGACTTCCGGCGTGCCGGTGCCCGGCGCGAAGGCCGGATCGACGCTGTCGACGTCGAAGGAGACGTAGGTCGGCCCGTCGCCAACGACCTTGCGCGCCTTCTCGATGATGGCGGGAATGCCGAGGCCGGTCACCTCCTCGGCGTGCACGACGGTCATGCCGGACTCATAGGAGAACTCCCACAGATATTCGGCCGCGCCGCGAATGCCGATCTGGATGGTGCGCGACGGATCGAGCACGCCGTCCAGCACCGCGTTGCGGAACGGTCCGCCGTGGTGGAATTTAGTCAGGTCGAACAGGCCACTGGTATCGCAGTGGGCGTCGATATGGATCATGCCGACCGGCGCCTTCTTGCCGACCGCCTTCAGGATCGGATGGCTGATCGAGTGATCGCCGCCGACCGACAGCGGGATGACGCCGGCATCGACGATCTGGTTGGCGCGGCGCTCGATGTCCTCATGGCTGGTCTCCAGCCGGTAGCGGCTCTGGAACGGCACGTCGCCGATGTCGGCGACGCGAAGTTCGTGCGTCGGCGCGCATTCCAGCACATGGTTGTAGGGGCCGATGCGTTCGATGGCGCGCAGCGCCCGCGGCCCGAAGCGCGAGCCCGGCCGGTTGGTGACGCCGAGGTCCATCGGCACGCCGATCATCGCCACCTGCAGGTCGCCGAAATCCGGATTGTCGGCGGTCACCTGGCGGTAGGGCGCGGCAAGGAAGGTCGGGATGCCGGAATAGGGCGCCAGTCTCGTGCCTGACTTGGAGAAGATCTTGTCGGCGACCTTGCGGAACTTCGGATCGAACATCTCGCCGCCATGGCCCTCGCCATACTTGCGACGCAACGCTTCGAGCTTGCCGCGATCGTAACCCATGTCGGTCTCCTCCGTCTGGCTGGCAATGAAAGCTTCGGCAACGCCTATGATGCTGACCGCCATCGGCCGGACCGCGGTCCCGCCCTGGCTGCCTGCAGATTTTCACGTCTTGAAGATGCTCCGGCACAAAGTCTCCGGCAGCTCCATTGAAAAATCAATTGATATTGTTAGGGTGTTTGTTGTGAGAAAATCTCACAGTGCAAAGGTGCACCATGGCCAAGCGTCTGCCCCCCTTGAATCCGCTGCGCGCCTTCGAGGCGACGGCGCGCCACGCCTCGCTGACCAAGGCGGCGGCGGAGCTGAATGTCACACACGGCGCCGTCAGCCACCAGATCAAGGCGCTCGAGCAGTCGCTTGGCGTCAAGCTGCTGGAGCGCGCTGGCCAGCGGGTGAGGTTGACGCCGCACGGCGCCGAGCTTTTGCCGGCGGTATCGACTGCCTTCGACGGCATTGCCGCCGCCACCCAGCGCATGACGAGGCCTGCCAGTGCCGGCAAGCTCTCCATATCCTGCGTTCCGGCGCTGCTGCTGCTGTGGATGGCGCCGCGGCTGGGCTCGTTCACCGCGCAATATCCGGACATCCAGCTCACCTTGCTTCCCTCCAACGACGCCAGGGACATCCGCGCCCCGCACATCGATGTCTGCGTGCACTATGGCGACGGCAGCTGGAGCGACTGCTGGATGCGCAAGTGGTCCGGCCTCGAACTGTTCCCGGTGGTCAGCCCGACGCTGATCAACAACCGCCCGATCCGCACCGTGCGCGATCTCGCCGATCATGTCTTCCTGCATGGCGACGACGGCCGTGAATGGCACACCTGGCTGGCCGCCGCGGATGCGCTCGATCTGGAGCGCGGCCGCCGCCACCATCTCGGTGACGCGCGCGTGGCGATCGAGGCCGCCGTTCACGGCCATGGCGTGGCGCTCGGCGATACGGTGACCGCAAGCGGGCTGCTGGCCAGGGGCCTGCTGGTTGCGCCGTTCAGCCTGTCGGTGCCGGCGGTCGACGATTTCTACGTCGTGTGCCGAAACGAGATGAAGTCGGCGCCGATCGTCCAGCTGTTCATCGACTGGCTGTTTGCCGAGAAGGAACAGGCTGACAGCCGCGCCGACGCGCCGGTCGCGGGGCGCATCGGCAGCCGCAGGAAACGCCCGGCACTGAGGGTGATCGGCGCCAGGACGGGGGCCTGACGGCTGGACCGTGACGGCTTCCTTTTTGTCGGGCCAGCCCGCAAAGCGGGAGGCGTTCCCGAAAATTCAATGCTAAGAGGCTTTGGCTAAGGCAATCCCTGGAAAGTGCGTAGCGCTTTTCCGTCCGGGATTGCGCAGACAAACGCTAGAGTGAGCAGCGAAGGCGGTAGGACGACATGGCAAAGACCGATATTGCGCGGCGCGTCTACAACCATACCTGGAAGCTGGACCCGATCGTCCGCAGCCTGCTCGATACCGATTTCTACAAGCTGCTGATGCTTCAGATGATCTGGGGCATGTACCCCAAGGTCGACGCCACCTTCTCGCTGATCAACCGCACCACCTCGGTTCGCCTCGCCGACGAGATCGACGAGCAGGAGTTGCGCGACCAGCTCGACCATGCCCGCACCCTGCGCTTCTCCAAGAAGGAGATGATCTGGCTGGGCGGCAACACCTTCTATGGCCGCAAGCAGATCTTCGAGCCGGAGTTCCTCGCCTGGCTGGAGGATTTCCAGTTGCCCGAATACGAGCTGTCCAAGCGCGACGGCCAGTACGAGCTCTCCTTCGCCGGCCCCTGGATGTACACGACGCTGTGGGAGATCCCGGCGCTGGCTATCATCAATGAGCTCCGTTCCCGCGCGGCCATGCGCGCCTTCGGCCCCTTCGCGCTCGACGTGCTCTATGCCCGCGCCAAGGCCAAGATGTGGGCCAAGACCGAGCGGCTGAAGGCACTGCCGGGCATCCGCATTTCCGATTTCGGTACCCGTCGCCGCCACTCCTTCCTGTGGCAGCGCTGGTGCGTCGAGGCGCTCAAGGAAGGCATCGGCGAGGCCTTCACCGGCACCTCCAACGTGCTGCTCGCGATGGACAACGACCTGGAAGCGCTCGGCACCAACGCGCATGAACTGCCGATGGTGTTTGCCGCCCTTGCCAATTCTGAAGGCGAGCTCAAGCAGTCGCCCTACAAGGTGCTGCAGGACTGGCAGCGCTATTATGGCGGCAATTTGCTGATCGTGCTGCCCGACACCTTCGGCACGGCTGCCTTCCTGCGCGATGCGCCGGACTGGATCGCCGACTGGACCGGGTTCCGTCCCGACAGCGCGCCGCCGATCGAGGGTGGCGAGAAGATCCTGTCCTGGTGGCGCGAGAAGGGCAAGGACCCCAGGCAGAAGCTGTTGATCTTCTCCGACGGGCTCGAGGTCGAGACGATCGAGGAGACCTACCGCCACTTCCGCGGCAAGGTGCGCATGTCCTTCGGCTGGGGCACCAACCTCACCAACGATTTCGAGGGCTGCGCGCCGACCGAGACCAACCGGCTCGACGCCATATCGCTGGTCTGCAAGGTCAGCGAGGCCAGTGGCCGACCTGCGGTCAAGCTCTCCGACAATCCCGCCAAGGCCACCGGGGATGAGAAGGAGATCAAGCGGTATCTGAGGATATTCGGCGAGAAGGACCGGGTGAGGCAGCTGGTCAAGGTGTGAGGGTGGCGGGTGCTTCCCGTACCGCCATGCGAGACGGCAGAGTTGGATAGGCCGAGTTCCTTCGCGCCCCCCATAGGGCGCCAACCTTCGCGATTGGCTCTCGCAGCCGCCTTCACACCGTTCCTCCCCACTTCCGCCTTCGCCCACGCCTCCGACCGTGGCCATGTCCTTCTCCTCCCCACCGGCTACTATGTCGCCGGCGGCGCGCTTGCCGTTGCCGCCAGCTTTCTCGTCCTGGCGCTGCTGCCGCCCGATGCCCTCGACCGCTTCTGGCGCCGCCGCCTGCCGCTCTTTGCCTTTGGCGACGACACGCGCGCGATCGTCAGCCTGATATCTTTTGCCGGCTTCGCAATCCTCCTTGCCGCCGGCCTGTTCGGCAGCCGCGATCCATTGTCCAACCCGCTGCCGCTCGTCATATGGACACTGCTCTGGGTCGGCCTGGCCCTGCTGCAGGGGCTCCTCGGCGACCTCTGGTCGTGGCTCGACCCCTGGTACGGGCCGTGGCGCGTCGTCAGCCGCCCGATTGGCCGCGACGGCGAAGAAGAGCGCCTGCCCGCATGGCTCGGCGGCTGGCCGGCCGTCGCGCTGTTCTTCGCCTTCGCCTGGTTCGAGCTGATCGACCCGGCGCCCGACGACCCGGCCCGGCTGGCATACGCCGCCGGCCTCTACTGGCTGCTGAGCTTCGTGCTGATGCTTGTCTTCGGCCATCGCGACTGGAGCCGGCGCGGCGAGTTCCTGAGCGTGTTCTTCAGCATGGTCGGGCGCTTTGCTGTTGTGGAGCGCGACGGCAAGCGCAGGCTCAGTCTCTGCTGGCCAGGCGCGAAGCTGCTCTCCGCCGAGTCGCTGCCGACAAGCGGCATGGCCTTCCTGCTGCTGGCGCTGTCGTCGGTCTCCTTCGACGGACTGTCGAAAACCTTCTTCTGGCTCGGCCTGTTCGGCGTCAATCCGCTGGAGTTTCCCGGTCGCACCGCGCTGATCGGCATCGGCAGCTTCGGCCTTGTCTTGACCTTCGTCCTGCTGGCAGCGGTGTTCGTGCTTGCCGTCCATATCGGCCAGCGCCTTGCCGGCAGCGGCCATTCGCTGCGCCAAGCTGCCGGCCTGCTGGTCTGGTCGATCGTGCCGATCGCGCTCGCCTACCATTTCGCCCACTACCTGACGGCGCTGCTGGTCGACGGCCAGTATGCGCTGGCTGCTATGTCCGATCCGTTCGCGCTCGGCTGGAATCTGTTCGGTACCGCCGGCATGGAGGTCGAGGCCGGCGTGATCGCCGGCGCCGACTCGGCCTGGTGGCTCTGGAATCTCGAGGCCGGCGTCATCATCCTTGGCCATGTGCTGGCCGTCCTCGTCGCCCATGGCCTGGCCTGGCGGCTGCATCCGGTCGCGGCGCGCGCGGCGCTCAGCCAGCTACCGCTTACCGTGCTGATGATTGCCTATACGGTCTTTGGCCTTTGGCTGCTTGCCACGCCGACCGCCGGGTAAAAAAGGCGGCCTCAAGTGCCGACCGGGAAGTTCGCTTGCCAGGTCGAGGCTTTGGTGATTTAGTTTGTACACATGCAATTTTTGCCTCGTTACAGCCATTGGTCAAAACTCAAAAAACAGGGGAACTGCCGTGTCTGACAAGAATGGGTTTTTCGATCTTTCCAAGACCACTCTTTCGCGCCGCACTGCGCTGAAGGGCCTCGCCGCCGGCGCCGGCCTCGCCGTCGCGCCGGGCTTCGTCCGCTACAGCCAGGCGCAGAGCTCGGCGCCGATCAAGATCGGCTTCCAGTCGCACCGCACTGGCATCGGCGCCGCCTATGGCCGCTGGTACGAGAAGACGAGCGCCGCCGCGGTCAAGGCGATCAACGATGCCGGCGGCATCAATGGTCGCCAGGTCGAGCTGGTCATCGAGGATGACGGCACCGATCCCGCCCGCGGCGCCGAAGTGGTCGGCAAGTTCGCCACCCAGCACAAGACCGACATCGTCTTCGGCACCCTGTTCTCGCATGTCGTGATCGGTTCGGCGCCGGCCGCCGGCGAAAACAAGATCCCCTATTTCGTCGTCAGCGAAGGCCACCACGTCGCCTCGACCAAGCTCAACCGCTATGTCTTCCAGCCCGGCATCACCGATGTGAAGAGCCAGATCCAGTCGATGGCGCCGTGGATCGCCGCCAATGCCGGCAAGAAGGTGACGCAGATCTTCCCCGACTTCGCCTTCGGCTACGACCATCGCGACTATCTGCCGCCGGCGCTGAAGGCACAGGGCGCCGACGTCATCGCCCAGATCGCCATTCCGCCGACGGAGTCATCATTCACCAAGTACTTCCCGCAGATTCCGGCCGAGACCGAGGTGATCTACCATGTCATGGTCGGCCCAGCCGTGCTCACCTTCGTCAAGGAGCTCGGCGAGTTCTACGGCTCGTCGCGGCCACAACTGTTCGGCTTCATGGATTCGCTCGAGGCCACCGACATCAACAGCCCCGGCCTCGAATTCCTCGACGGTAGCCATTTCTGGGAAGGTTCGCCGCGCTATGCGCAAGCCGACGATTCCGCCGCCCAGAAGGCCTATCGCGCCGCTGTCGGCATCGACGACAATGGCGCCGCCGTCGGCGATCCCAAGGACGTCTCTACCGCCTCGCACATGTTCGGCTGCTGGGAAACGCTCTACGTCGTCAAGAAGGCGATGGAAGACGCCAGCTACAAGGGACCGGAGGACCGCTCCAAGCTGGTCGAGGCGACCGAGGCGCTGAAGGAATTCGCCGAAGGGCCGGAGCATCCGCAGGGGCCAAAGACCTTCAATGGCAAGATCCACCAGTGCTTCGGCATCCAGAACATCTCAAAGGTCGAGAGTGGCAAGCTCAAGGTCGTCCACAAGACCAAGATCGAGGACGGCCTCTACGAGCCGGAAGGGGATTACACGACGCAGGCGCTGTGAACTTAGCTCCAGCAGCGTGAGCGCCAAGCCACCCCCCTCTGTCCTGCCGGCCATCTTCCCCTCAAGCGGGGAGATCGGATTTCACGGCGGGTTTCGCCAATTACCAACGATGGTAGAAAAGCGCCGTCGCAGGTCCTGCCAATCTCCCCGCTTGAGGGGGAGATGCCCGGCAGGACAGAGGGGGGTGCCTGGCGCATCCGCTGGCAAATAACCAATGCACTTCGGACCCCATCTCCTCCTCGCCGCCCTCGAAGGCCTCGTCACCTCCGCCGTGCTGGCGTTGACAGCGCTTGGCCTGTCGCTGGTGTTCGGCGTGATGCGCGTCGTCAACGTCGCCCATGGCGAGTTCTTCATGCTCGGCGCGGTGCTGGCCTGGGCGATCTCGACTGCGATCTCGGGCCATCCGGCACTCGGCTTCGTCGCCGCGCTGGCAATTGCACCGCTCATCGTCGGCGCGGTTGCGTTGCTCGCGGAGCGGCTGGTGCTGCGCCGGCTCGATTACAATCCGGAAGCTACCATCGTCGCCACCATCGGCATGCTCTACATCATCCAGCAATTGGCGCTGAGCTTCTATGGCCCCGAGGCGCGCCCGGTCGAGCCACCCTTCAGCTACCGCATCCTGCTGCCTTGGTTCGGCTACTCCGGCTACAAGCTGTCGGTGGTCGCGGCCTCCGCGCTGCTGCTCGTCGCGACCTGGCTGGTGCTGACACGGACCAAGGTTGGGCTCTTGATGCGCGCCACCCAGTATGACAGCGAGACCGCGCAGGCCTTCGGCATTCCGGTCGACCGGGTCTATGGCGGCGTCTTCGCGTTCGGCGCCATGCTGGCGGCAATAGCCGCGGTGCTGATCGTGCCGATCAGCCAGGCGCATTATCTGATGGGGCAGGATCCGCTGCTGCTCTCCTTCGTCGTCGTCATCATCGGCGGCCTCGGCTCGCTGCGCGGCACCCTCGTCGCCGCCGTGCTGATCGGCCTGTCGGATGGCATCATCTCGATGTTCTTCTCGCCGACGCTGGCCAAGATCATCGCCACGCTTGTCGTTGCCATGGTGCTGGTGTTCCGGCCGCAAGGCCTGTTCGGGACGGCGTCGCGATGACGGAAGCTTCGCCGGCAAGGGCCTATGCGCTGCATCTCGGCGTCATCGCCCTGCTCTTCGCGCTGAGCTTCGCCCTGCCGGACTATCACCACGGCCTCATTGCCCGCATCATGGTGCTGGCGGTCTTCGCCATGGGCTACAATCTGCTGTTCGGCTATGTCGGCCTGCTCAGCCTCGGCCATGCCATGTTCTTCGCCGCCGGCCTCTACGGCGCGGGCTTAAGCGTCTATCACCTGGGCTGGAACGTGCCGGCCGCCTTCCTGGCCGGCATCGTCTGCGGCGCGCTGCTGGCCCTGGCGATCGGCGTGCTGGCACTGCGCACGTCCGGCGTCGCCTTCATGATCGTCACCATGATGTTCGCGCAGGTGTTTTCGCTGCTCATCCTCTATTTCGCCGTCTGGACCGGCGGCGACCAGGGCCTGGTTGTTCAGCAAGCGGCGCGGGTGCTGACCTTCGGCGGCACGACGCTCGACCTCACCAACCCGACCGTGCGCTACATGAGCGCGCTGGCCCTGTTCTCCATCATCCTGCTGGCGACGCTTGCCGTCGTCCGCTCCCGCTATGGCCGCGTGTTGGTCGCCATCCGCGAGAACGAGGAACGGACGAAGATGCTCGGCTACGACACCTTCTCCAACAAGCTTGCCGCCGTCGTCGTCTCCGGCACCATCTGCGCGGCCTCGGGCGCCGCCTATGCGCTTCTGTTCGGCTATGTCGGCTCCAGCTTCGCCTCGGTGCAGTATTCCATCCTGCCGCTGCTCTGGGTGCTGCTCGGCGGCGCCGCCACCGCGCTTGGCCCCCTCATCGGCACGCTGTTCATGTACTATGTCACCGACATCACCAGCGGCTTCACCTCGGCCTATCTGCTGATCGTCGGCGTCGCGCTCATCCTGCTGGTGCTGTTCTTCCCGAAGGGGATCATGGGCAGCATCCGCCAGCGCTGGCTCGGGTGGCTGCCATGATGCCGCTTCTGACAACCAAGGGCCTGTCCCGCAATTTCGGTGGCCTGCGCGCCGTCGACAATGTCGACTTCGCGCTGATGCCGGGCGAGATCCGCGCCGTCATCGGTCCCAACGGCGCCGGCAAGACTACCTTCGTCAGCCTGGTCAGCGGCCGCATCCCTCCTTCATCCGGGATGATCGTCTTTGATGGCGCCGATATCACCAGCCTGCCGGCCTACAGACGGGTTCGCCTCGGCGTCGCCTACACCTTCCAGATTACCAGCGTCTTCGCCAATCTCTCCGCCTACGACAATGTCGCTTTGCCGGTGCAGCGTACGCTGACCGACGGACGTTCCAAGGGCGCGGTCAGGGCCGGCGTGATGGCCGCGCTCGAGCGCACCGGCCTTGCCGGTCGCGCCCATATGCCGGCGGGCCAGCTATCCTATGGCCACCAGCGGCTGCTCGAAGTGGCGATGGGTCTGGCGCTGAAGCCGCGCCTCTTGATCCTCGACGAACCGACGCAAGGGTTGGCCGACAGCGAGATCGACAATTTCATCGAGCTCGTGCGCGAGATCGCCAAAAGCGCCACCGTGCTCCTGATCGAGCACAACATGCCGGTCGTCATGCAGCTCGCCGACCGCATTACCGTCTTCAACGCCGGCCGTATCCTCGCCGAAGGCACGCCGGAACAGGTGCGCGGGAACCGCCAGGTGCAGGACGCCTATCTCGGGGCCGGCCATGACTGAGGCAGGCTCCAAGGCGCTGGCCATCTCCGGGCTCGACTGCTTCTACGGCGAGGTCCAGGTCCTCTACGGGCTCGACCTTGTTCTCAACAAGGGCGAGGTGCTTTGCCTGTTCGGCCGCAACGGCGCCGGCAAGACGACCACGCTGAAGGCGATCATGGGCCTGGTTCCGGCGGCGGCCGGCTCGATCAGACTGGACGGCACGGAGCTCACCGGCCTGGCGGCGCACGACGTGCCGAAGGCCGGCGTCGCCTATGTGCCGCAGGGCAGGCGATTGTTCGCCGAGATGACGGTGGCGGAAAACATCGAAATCGGCCTGATGACGCGCGGCAAGGGCAAGGCCGTGCGGGAAAATGTCCTCGACCTTTTCCCGCTGCTGCGCCAGCGTCTCAGGCAGCGCTCAGGCACGCTGTCCGGCGGCGAGCAGCAGATGCTGGCCATGGCGCGTGCGCTCTGCCTCGAACCGCAGGTGCTGCTGCTTGACGAGCCGACCGAAGGTCTGATGCCGTCGATGATCGCCAAGATCCGCGAGACGGTGGCCAAGCTGCGCGAGCGCGGCGTCTCCACCATTCTTGTCGAGCAGCGCGTCGATGCGGTTCTGTCGGTCGCCGACCGCGTCTGCTTTATCGAGAACGGCCGCAACCGCGAGACGGTTGATGTCGAGCAATTGCGCGCGGATCCGTCGGCGGTCAGGCGGTATGTCGGCGTCGGTTGAAGCCTCTAATCGTCCAGCGCACCGATCGCTTTCGCGCGCACAAATGCCAGGCCGGCAATAGCGAGATCGCCGACCGCCATGCCGCGGAACGCGAACGCCGTTCGCTCACTCGCGCTTTGACGACCCGGCACGTCGCCGCTGACCAAACCGGTCAAGTCGCGGGCGACGAGTTCGGGTCTCACCATGGGTTTGCTCATCTGCGCCTCTTGCACCAAATCGTCTATGACGATGCGATCGAAGATGGCCATGGTTTCGGGTAGCCAAGGCAGGGCCAGGTCGGTCATCGTCGCGAAGACTCCGGCCTTCAGCCATCGGGCATCCAAAAATGGAACGGGCTCGGGTATCAACGTGACTGTCGTCACCACGATGTCGGCGGGCTCGACCGCCGCCTTGGCAGTATCGCTCGGGACTGCTCTGAGACCACGTGTTTCAGCGATCCGGCAGAGTGCTTCACGACTGCCTTTGCTCCGGGCAAAGGCTCGAATCTCCTGCAACGGAAAAAGGTCGGCCAGAACTTCGAGATGACCGCGCGCCTGAACACCGCATCCGATGAACGCGACGCATGCCGGGTCGGCCCGCGCCAGACGCCGGGCCGCCACGGCGCTTAGGCCAGCCGTGCGCTTCGCGGTCACCCAATTGCCGTCGACCACAGCTAGCGGCAGTCCTGTCTCAGCGTCGAGAAGGGTGATCAGCGAGTTAAGCGTTGCAAGTCCCCGCTCGGAATTACGGGGATTGACCACCAGCGACTTGGTCGCCAGTACCCGAGGTTCGGTAGCTACTCCGAGAGTCGCCATGATGTAGCGGTCGTCGCCTGGCAGCACCACCGCCTTGGGCGCACACCATACTTCGCCCCGCCGCTGACCGATGATCTGCCGCTCGATTTCGTCGACCACATGGGACGTCGAAATCGCCAGGCCATCCAGGAATTCGGCTGACAGATAGGGCAGCTTCTCGATGGTCAATGTCGCCCCCGACGTAACCCCGCACCC
>NZ_RZOJ01000095.1:0-16695 GCF_003998845.1 Mesorhizobium sp. M4A.F.Ca.ET.022.05.2.1
CCTTATACGGTGGTTCAGGAACTCGGCTGAAAGGCGGAGCTCCTGCCCGGCTCGGTGCGTCGCATGGGCGAGCATGCCTCACGATCACGAGAGAATGAATATTCCATATTGACACTTGCATGGAACTAATATTCCATCTCAATTCGAGAGGATCGGAAGCGTTCGAACGTAGCGACGGCAAACTCAAAGGCCTTTGCGCAGCGACGAAACAGCACTTGCATCGACCGGATCGATGCACTATCAAAAAACGGCAAATGTTTTTTATTGATAAAGTTCTGTTGGGGCAGCGCCTATCCGAACGGAGCTTCCGTAACCTTCACCAGGCGATCTAGGGAGGAACCCTCATGAAATTCGTGACCAGCATTCTCAACCGCCGCGCCTTCGTCGCGCTCGCCGCCGCCTCGATGCTCGCAGGCGCCATGCATTCGGCGCCGGCCTCGGCGGCTGACGTGACCATCCCGATCATCGTCAAGGACACCACCTCGTTCTACTGGCAGATCGTGCTGGCCGGCGCCCGCAAGGCCGGCAAGGATCTCGGCATCAATGTGCCGGAGCTCGGCGCCCAGGCCGAAACCGACGTCAACGGCCAGATCTCGATCCTCGAGAATGCCGTCGCCGGCAATCCGGCTGCTGTCGTCATCGCGCCGACCGAAGCCAAGGCGCTCGGCAAGCCGATCGACGAGGCCGCCACCAAGGTCAAGGTCATCGGCATCGACTCCGGAGCCGACTCCAAGGCCTTCACTTCGTTCCTGACCACCGACAATGTCCAGGGCGGCCGCGTCGCCGCTGACGGACTTGCCGCGGCCATCGGCGCTGCCAATGGCGGCAAGGTTGAAGGCAAGGTTGCGCTGATCACCGCGCTGCCGGGCGCCGGCTCGCTCGAGCAGCGCGCCCAGGGCTTCAAGGAACAGCTCAAGGCCAAATATCCCGGCCTCGAACTGATCGCCGACAAATATGCCGACGGCCAGGCCACGACCGGCCTCAACATCGCCACCGACCTGATCACCGCCAATCCGGACCTGAAAGGCATCTTCGCCTCCAACCTGATCATGGCGCAGGGCGTCGGCCAGGCGATTGCCGAGAACAACCTGGCCGGCAAGGTCGGGCTGATCGGTTTCGACAGCGATGAGAAGCTGATCAAGTTCCTCAATGACGGCGTCATTTCCGGCCTCGTCGTGCAGGATCCGTACCGGATGGGTTATGACGGCATCAAGACCGCGCTTGCCGCCTCGAAGGGCGAGAAAGTCGAGGCCAATGTCGACACCGGTGCCAATCTCGTCACCAAGGCCAACATGAAAGAGCCGAAGATCGACGCGCTGCTCAATCCGAAGCTCGACTAAGCATCGCGATAGGCGCACTGTTTCCGGGGCCTCGCTGCCCCGGAAACACCAGCAAATCTGGAATCCGGTGGCTTGAAGTGCCCTTGACGGTGCAGCCCGCCGCACCGTTGCGTGCCAATCGTAAGGCCGATCTGGGAGGATTGTCATGACGTCGACGGCGCAGGACCTGCACCCGGCTCCAACACTGGAGCCCGGCAGGACGATCCTCGAACTCAGGGGGCTGGAGAAGCGCTATCCCGGCACGCACGCGCTCAAGCCCGTCAACCTCGCCTTCAAATCCGGCGAGATCCACGCCATCGTCGGCGAGAACGGCGCCGGCAAATCCACTCTCATCAAGCTCCTCACCGGCGTCATGCCGCGCACCTCCGGCGACGTTATCTGGGAGGGCAAGCCGGAAGCGCTGGCGACCCCGCATGAGGCGATGGCGCTCGGTATCAATGCCGTGCACCAGGAGGTCGTTCTCTGCCGCCACCTCACGGTCGCCGCCAACATGTTCCTCGGTGAGGAGAATTCGCGCTTCGGCATCCTGCAGCAGCGGGCCATGGTCAAGGATGCGCAGAAGATCATCGATGGCCTCGGCTTCGACCTGCCGGCGCACGTCATGCTCGGCGATCTCACCATCGGCCAGCAGCAGTTGATCGCCGCTGCCCGCGCCACGGTGCGCGGTACCAAATTCCTGATCTTCGACGAACCGACCGCCTACCTGACCCGCAAGGAGGCCGATCAGTTGTTCACGCTGATCCGCCGGCTGAAGGGCGAAGGCGTTACCATCATCTATATCAGCCATCGCATGGAAGAGGTGTTCGAGCTCGCCGACCGCGTGTCGGTGCTGCGCGACGGCACGCTGGTCGGCACCCGCAACATCGCCGAGACCAACGACGCCGAACTGGTCAAGAT
Organism: Mesorhizobium sp. M4A.F.Ca.ET.022.05.2.1; assembly: GCF_003998845.1. NCBI lineage: Bacteria > Pseudomonadati > Pseudomonadota > Alphaproteobacteria > Hyphomicrobiales > Phyllobacteriaceae > Mesorhizobium > Mesorhizobium sp. M4A.F.Ca.ET.022.05.2.1. The sequence continues at coordinate 2,238 of NZ_RZOJ01000095.1, forward strand.
GATGATCAACCGCTCGATCGAACAGATCTACCACAAGGAGCATTTCACGCCGGGTGCCACCATCGTCGAGACTCGGACCCTCTCCGGGAAAGGCTTCGAGAATGTCTCGATGAGCGTCCGTGCCGGCGAGATCGTCGGCCTCTACGGGCTGATCGGCGCCGGCCGCAGCGAATTTGTCACCACGCTCTACGGTCGCCACAAGAAGTCGGCCGGCCAGATCCTGTGGGAGGGCAAGGAGGTGCAGGTCAACTCCGAGCACGATGCGATCCGGCTCGGCATGGCGTTGGCGCCGGAAAGCCGCCGCGACCAGGGCCTCTGTCTCAATTTGCCGGTTGGCCTCAACCTCAACCTGCCGATCTACAAGCGCATCTCGAACAAGCTGCTGATCTCCAACACGCAGGAAAAGGCCGAGGCCGATCGCCAGATCGCCGGCCTCAGGATCAAGACGCCGACGCGCAACGCGCTCGCCTCCAGCCTGTCCGGCGGCAACCAGCAGAAGATCGTCATCGGCAAATGGCTGGCGCATGGCGCCAAGCTGTTCATCTTCGACGAGCCGACGGTCGGCGTCGATGTCGGCACCAAGGCCGAGATCTACCGCCTGTTCTCGACGCTGCTGTCCAACGGCGCCGGCATCATCCTGATCTCGTCCTATCTGCCGGAGGTCTATGAACTCGCCGACACGCTGCATGTGTTCCGGCGCGGCAAGCTGGTCGCCACGCATGGCTTCCGCACCGCCGACCACGAGGACATTCTCTCTCAGGCGCTCGCCGAGAAACAAGAAAAACCGGGAGGACAGAAATGAGCACCGAGGCGATCGCGGCCGAAAAGCCGAAGCGCAACTACAATGCCCTATTCGGGCTGACGCTGCTGGCGCTGCTGGTTCTGTTGTGGGTCATCCTGTCGGTGACGACCCAGAGCTTCGCCTCCGCCAACAACATCTCCAACCTGCTGCGTCAGGGCTCGATGATCGCCATCCTGGCGGTCGGCCAGACGTTCGTCATCATCACTGGCGGCATTGACCTCTCGGTCGGCGCCGTTGTCGGCTTCGCCACCGTCACCACGGCGATGCTGATCAATGCCGGCGTGCCGGTCTTCGCCGCCATCCTGATCACCCTGCTGGTCGGCGTCGCCATCGGGTTGTTCCACGGCTTCGGCATCGTCAGGATGGGCCTGCCGCCCTTCATCATCACGCTGGCCACGCTGACCTCGCTGCGCGGCATTGGTCTGCTGATGACGAACGGCAATTCGATCTCGATCAACAACGATGCCTTCCAGGAATTCTCGCGCAATTCCTTCGTCGGCATCCCCAATCTGTTCTGGATGGTGATCCTGGTCGGCATCCCGGCCTACATCTTCCTGCACCACAGCCGCTGGGGCCGCTACCTGTTCTCGGTCGGCTCCAACGCCGAGGCCTCGCGCCTGTCGGGTGTCAATGTCCAGCGCACCATCTACATGGCCTATACGCTGTCCGGCCTGTGCGCCGCCTTTGTCGGCGTACTGCTCGCCTCGCGCATCGGCATCGGCAATCCGACCCAGGCCGAGGGCTGGGAGCTGCAGGCGATCGCCTCATCGGTGATCGGCGGCACCTCGCTGTTCGGCGCGGTCGGCTCCGTGCACGGCCCGCTGCTTGGCGCCTTCATTCTCGCCACCATTAACAACGGCGCCAACCTTTTGAATGTCAACGCCTTCTGGCAGCGCATCATCACCGGCGTGCTGATCATCGTCATCGTCTATTTCGACGGGCTGCGCCGCCGCGGCAAGTAAGCTGACCTCGACCGCCGGCCTTCGCTACAGCCCGAGTGCCGGCGGCCCCATCAACAGACTGGATTGAAGCATGAAAGCCGTCGTCTGCCGCTCGCCCGGCGATCTTGTCCTCGAGGACCGCCCGGCGCCGGGGGCGCCGCCTGCCGGCTGGGCGCGGGTGGCGGTCAGCCATGTCGGCATCTGCGGCACCGACTACCACATCTTCGAAGGCAAGCACCCGTTCCTCGCCTATCCGCGCGTCATGGGCCACGAGGTCTCCGGCACGGTTGTCGAGACGGGCGAAGGTGTTGCGCTGAGCGCCGGCGAGGCGGTCATCATCAATCCCTATCTCGCTTGCGGCAAATGCATCGCCTGCCGGAAAGGCAAGCCGAATTGCTGTGTCAGGATCGAAGTGCTCGGCGTCCATCGCGACGGCGCCATGTGCGAGGAGATCCTCGTGCCGGCGCAAAATCTTTATCCGGCGAACGGTCTCTCTCTTGCCGATGCCGCCGCCGTCGAATTCCTGGCCATCGGCGCGCATGCGGTGCGCCGCGCGCAGGCCGAGCCTGGCGCCCGCGCGCTGGTCATCGGCGCCGGCCCGATTGGGCTCGGCACCGCCCTGTTTGCCCGCATCGCCGGCCTCGATGTCAGCCTGCTCGATATGAGTAGCGAACGCCTGGGCTTTGCTGAAAACGAACTGGGCTTCGCCACGCTCGATGGCTCGAAGGCACAGGCGACCGATCTGGCGCGCGAAGCGACCAGCGGCGAAGGTTTCGACATGGTCTTCGATGCCACCGGCAACACGCAGTCGGTGCAGTCGGCCTTCGCCCATGTCGCGCATGGCGGCAGCCTCGTGCTCGTCAGTGTCGTCAAGGACGACATCACCTTCTCCGACCCGGAATTCCACAAACGCGAGATGACACTGATCGGCAGCCGCAACGCGCTGAGCGCCGACTTCGACCACGTCGCGGCTTCGATCCGCAATGGTGCCGTGCAGATGGGAAAGCTCGTCACCCATCGCACGACCCTTGCCGGCACGCCTCGCGACCTCGCAAGGTGGGCGCATGAGAAATCAGGCCTGATCAAGGCCGTCATCGAAGTCGGGTAGGACCATGCTGAGGATCGACGCGCACCAGCATTATTGGCAGATCGCGCGCGGCGACTATTTCTGGATGGGGCCGCACGTCGCGCCGATCGTTCGCGACGTCTTCCCGGCCGACCTCGCGCCGCATCTGCAGGCCGCCGGCATCGCCCGCACCGTCGTGGTGCAGGCGGCGGCGACCGTCGCCGAAACCGAATTCATGCTCGACCTCGCCGACAAGGACGACAGCATCGCGGCCGTGGTCGGCTGGGTCGATCTCGAGGCCGACGATGTCGAGGCGACGCTGCGCCGGCTGGCGGCGCGGCCGAAGTTCCGCGGCATAAGGCCAATGCTGCAGGACATCGACGACACCTTTGATATTTTGAAGCCGAAGCAGCTCGCCGCGCTGAAGCTTTTGCCGAAACTCGGCCTGCGTTTCGACGCGCTGGCGCAGCCGCGCCATTTGCCGGTGGTCGCCGCACTCGCCGACCACATGCCTGACCTGCCGATCGTCGTCGACCACGCGGCAAAACCCTTCATCGCCAAGGGCATCCTAGAGCCCTGGGCGAGCGACATGGTGGCGCTGGCGAAGCGGCCGTCGGTGGTCTGCAAATTCTCCGGCCTGGTCACCGAGGCCGGGCCGAACTGGTCGATCGCCGGCCTCAAGCCCTATGCCGACCACCTGCTCGCCTGCTTCGGGCCGGACCGGCTGATGTTCGGCAGCGACTGGCCGGTGTGCGAGCTCGCCGCCACCTACGAGAATTGGCTGGCCGCCGCGAGGGAACTCCTGGCAGGCCTTTCGCCGGTGGAGCAGGACGCCGTCTTCGGCGGCACCGCCGCGCGCTTCTACGGCATCAGCTAGTCATTGGCCGACAGTTTCAGCTCGACCCGCTCCGCCGGAAACCGCGACTCGGAAAACTGGATCGGCTGACCGTCGAGTGTGACGTTGACCGCGACCGTCACCAGCACGATGGCGCCGGGCTGCAGGTCGAGATCGGCAAGATCGGCGGCATCGGCATGGCGCGCCGACAGCACCGTCGATTGCCTGAGATAGTCGTTGATGCCGAAGCGCTTCAGCGATGCGGTGACCGATCCCGTCTCCGCCATGGCGGCATCGATGCCGGCGAAGCGTTTGGCGTCGAACCAGGCGGTGGCGCGCGACACCGGATGGCCATCGGCTTCGCCGCGCGTCTCCAGGCAGAGCAGGGCGGCTCCCCTGGCGAGCTTCAAGGCATCGGCGATGCGCCGGCTGGCCGGCTCAACCGATGAGGCAAGCAGCGCAATATGCCGTTCGCTCGTCTGCCCCTGCAGGCCCGTCGAAAAGCGCGTGCGGGCGCCGATCGGGTAGGAGAGCCGCTTGCGCGACAAAACGAAGGTGCCGCGCCCCTGCTCGGCCCTGAGCACGCCTTCCTGCACCAGCGCCGCGATGGCGCTGCGCACCGTGTGGCGGTTGACGCCATAGCGTTCGGCAAGCGCCATTTCCGGCGGCAGCGCCGCGTTCTCGGCAAAGTCGCCGGCGGCGATTCCCTGCAAAATCTGATCGGCGATCTGCCGCCACAGCGAAACGCCGCTGCGCCGCTCGATGCTGGCTGCCTGCTGCCCACTCATGCCCGCCCCCGGTTCTCTCACCAGCCCAGACTTTTCGCCGGTGTCATCCACCCGTCATGGACTCGCGCTAGCTAATGCGTATAATTTGTATAATTGTCTATATCAATAGACAAATTTGCGCAACCGATGGAGTGCCGCCATGCGAGGACAGGACGCGCGCGAGCAGGCCAGGCGCAAGGCGGCGATGGCGACGCTGGCGCAGTCCGGCGGCGACGAGATCGCCCGGCTCTGGAGCGAGGCCGGCCTGCCCCTGGAAGCCGAGCTACTGCGCGGCCCCGAAACCGGCCTGGTGACGGTGCGCGGCCGCATCGGCGGCGGCGGCGCGCCCTTCAATGTCGGCGAGGCGACGGTCACCCGCGCCACGGTGCGCCTGCCCTCCGGCCAGGTCGGCCATAGCTATGCGCTCGGCCGCGACAGGCAGAAGGCGAAGCTGGCCGCGATCGCCGATGCGCTGTGGCAGGATCCGGCCCATCGCGACGTTGTCGAGACCAGGGTGATCGCGCCGCTGCGCGCTGTGCTCACCGAGGCGCACGAAAAACGCCGTGCCGAGACGGCGGCGACAAAAGTGGATTTCTTCACCATGGTGCGCGGAGAGGACTGATGGAGACGCAATCGATCGAAGGCGGTTTCGCCGATCCGGTCTTCAATGCGCAGACGGTGTTCCGCGCCGTCATGGATGCGATGGCGCGGCCGGGCAGCGTGCAGCCGCTGCCGGCCTTTGCCCGTCCGCCGGCGCCACTGTCAGCGACTTCAGGCGCGGTCGCGCTGGCGCTCTGCGACAACGACACGGCGCTCTGGCTCGATCCGGGCTTGCAAGCCGAGCCATCGGTCAGATCCTGGCTCGGCTTCCACACCGGCGCGCCGCTCGCCAACACGCCGGCCGACGCGCATTTCGCCATTGTGGCCAGGCCGGCCGAGATGATGGCGCTGGATGGCTTTTCGCAAGGCACGCAGGAATATCCCGACCGCTCGACGACGCTGATCCTCATCGTCAGCGATCTCGCCTCGGGCGCTCCCCTGCTGCTCGAAGGCCCGGGCATCGAGAAGATGGCGATGCTCGCGCCGGCCGAGATGCCGCGCCACTTCATCGAGCAGTGGAAGCAGAACAGCCAGCGCTTTCCGCGCGGCGTCGACATCATCCTGGCAGCACCGGACGGGGTCGCCTGCCTGCCGCGCACCACGCGCATCAAGACGATGGAGGCCTGACATGTATGTCGCGGTGAAAGGCGGCGAGGCCGCGATTGCCAATGCGCACCGCCTGCTTGCCGATCGCCGGCGCGGCGACCGCTCAGTGCCGGCATTGCGCCTCGACCAGATCGTCGAGCAACTGGCGCTCGGCGTCGACCGGGTGATGAGCGAGGGTTCGCTCTACGACCGCGAGCTGGCCGCGCTCGCCATTGTCCAGGCACGCGGCGACATGATCGAAGCGATCTTCCTCATCCGCGCCTATCGCACCACGCTGCCGCGCTTCGGCTACACCAGCGCGGTCGACACCGGCGCCATGCTCATCGAGCGCCGCGTGTCGGCGACCTACAAGGACCTGCCCGGCGGTCAGCTGCTCGGCCCGACCTTCGACTACACCCACCGGCTGCTCGATCCCGAACTTGCCGCCGGCGGCGACGTCGCCGAGCCGATGGAACGCCCCATCGAGGCCGAGCCGATGCTGCGCGTTTCGGCGATCCTTGCCCGCGAAGGCCTGATCGAGGCCGACGGCGACATGCCCGGCGACCACGTCCCCGGCGACATCACCCGCGAGCCACTGCAGTTCCCGATGGCGCGCGACATCCGCTTGCAAGCCCTGTCGCGCGGCGACGAGGGGTTTCTGCTGGCTCTCGGCTATTCCACCCAGCGCGGTTATGCCCGCAACCATCCCTTCGTCGGCGAAATCCGCATTGGCGCGGTCGAGCTGGAACTGGAGGTGCCGGAACTGCCCTTCGCCGTGCCGCTGGCCTCGGTCCGCGTCACCGAATGCCAGATGGTCAACCAGTTCAAGGGCTCGGCCAAGGCGCCGCCGCAATTCACCCGCGGCTACGGCCTGGTCTTCGGCCAGAGCGAGCGCAAGGCGATGGCGATGGCGCTCTGCGATCGGGCCTTGCGGGCCAGCGAATTGGGCGAGGATGTCGTCGCCGCCGCGCAGGACGAGGAGTTCGTCATCTCGCATTCCGACAATGTCCAGGCGACCGGCTTCGTCGAGCACCTGAAGCTGCCGCATTATGTCGACTTCCAGGCCGAGCTCGACCTTGTGCGCCGTATGCGCGCCGAGCACGACGCCCGCGAAAATCACCGCACTGGCGAGGAGAAGCGGGAGGCCGCCGAATGATCGAGAGCCTCTCCTACATAACCTTCGTCGTGCGCGACCTCGACCGCATGAGCGAGATCCTGACCGGCGTATTCGACGCGCGCGAGATCTATGACAGCGGCGCCCGGCAGTTCTCGCTGTCGCATGAAAAATTCTTCCTGATCGGCGATCTCTGGATCGCGATCATGCAGGGCGAGCCGCTTACCGAGCCCAGCTACAATCACATTGCCTTCAAGATCGACGACGCCGATTTCGACCGCTACGCCGAGCGTGTCAGAAGACTCGGCATCGACATGCGCCCGCCGCGCCCGCGCGTCGAGGGCGAAGGCCGCTCGATCTATTTCCACGACGACGACAACCATCTGTTCGAGCTGCACACCGGCACGATGGCCGAGCGGCTGGCGCGCTACAGGGAATTGGAGGTCGTGCAATGAGCTCAGCTGTCTCCGCCACCGTGACCGGCGTGCCCACCGCCATCGTGTCCACTGTGGCCCTCGTAGCCACCACCGCCGCCGTACCAACTTTCGGAATTGTTGGAACCTTCCCTTGGCGCCGGAAAAATCGTGCGCCGAAGAAAAAAGACGACCGCGCCGGCGAACGCCAGCAACACGATCCCGAGGTGCATCCATCCGGCAGAATTCATTCCGATCGGGTCCGGTTTCCACGCCTTGCAAGTCAATTCGGTAGCACGGAGCGGATGTGATCGCCATGACCGACATCGCCACCTACAACTTCGCTTATCTCGACGAACAGACAAAGCGGATGATCCGCCGCGCCATCCTCAAGGGCATCGCCATACCCGGCTACCAGGTGCCTTTCGCCTCGCGCGAAATGCCGATGCCCTATGGCTGGGGCACCGGCGGCGTCCAGGTCACCGCTTCGATCATCGGCCCCGACGACGTGCTGAAGGTCATCGACCAGGGCGCCGACGACACCACCAATGCCGTCTCGATCCGCGCCTTCTTCAAGAAGGTCGCCAACGTCGCCGTCACCACCGAGACGGCCGAGGCCTCGATCATCCAGACCCGCCATCGTATCCCCGAGCATCCGCTGACCGCGGGCCAGATTCTGGTCTATCAGGTGCCGATCCCCGAGCCGCTGCGCTTCCTCGAGCCGCGCGAGACCGAAACGCGCAAGATGCATGCGCTGGAGGAATACGGCCTGATGCATGTCAAACTCTACGAGGACATCGCCAGGCACGGCCGCATCGCCACCACCTACGCCTATCCGGTCAAAGTCGAGGGCCGCTACGTGATGGACCCGTCGCCGACGCCGAAATTCGACAATCCGAAAATGCATCGTTCGCCGGCTTTGCAGTTGTTCGGCGCCGGCCGCGAAAAGCGCATCTATGCCGTGCCGCCCTTCACCGACGTCGTCAGCCTCGATTTCGAGGACCATCCTTTCGAGGTGCAGACCTTCGACCAGCCCTGCGCGCTCTGCGCGGCCGAGAACGTCTATCTCGACGAGGTCATCCTCGACGACCATGGCGGCCACATGTTCGTCTGCTCCGACACCGACCACTGCGAGAAGCGGCGTGAGGAAGGCCATCGCGGCCACCTTGCGCCTGACGCCCAACTTGCTCTCGAAAAAACGGAGCCGGCCGAATGACCGACGAACCGCTGCTGCGCGTCTCGGCGCTGTCCAAATTCTACGGCTCGCGCGTCGGCTGCGAGACTGTCAGTTTCGACCTGTGGCCGGGCGAAGTGCTGGCGGTGGTCGGTGAATCGGGCTCCGGCAAGACGACGCTGCTCAACTGCCTGTCGACCCGGCTGCTGCCCTCTTCCGGCACCGCCAGCTACCGCATGCGCGACGGCCAATGGCGCGAGCTTTACCGCATGAGCGAGGCCGAGCGTCGCTTCCTGATGCGCACCGACTGGGGTTTTGTCCACCAGAACCCGGCCGATGGCCTGCGCATGACGGTGTCGGCAGGCGCCAATGTCGGCGAGCGGCTGATGGCCGTCGGCGACCGCCACTACGGAAAAATCCGCGCAACCGCCGTCGACTGGCTGTCGCGCGTCGAGATCGACGAGGACCGCATCGACGACGAGCCGCGCGCCTTTTCCGGCGGCATGCGCCAGCGCCTGCAGATCGCCCGCAACCTCGTCACCGGGCCGCGCCTCGTGTTCATGGACGAACCGACCGGCGGCCTCGACGTCTCGGTGCAGGCGCGCCTGCTCGACCTGCTGCGCGGGCTGGTCACCGACCTTGGCCTGGCGGCCATCGTCGTCACCCACGACCTCGCCGTGGCGCGGCTACTGTCGCAGCGCATGATGGTGATGAAGGACGGTCACGTCGTCGAAAGCGGCCTGACCGACCGCGTCCTCGACGACCCGCGCGCGCCCTATACGCAGTTGCTTGTTTCTTCGATTTTGCAGGTGTGATGATGGCGCCAAGTCACCCCCCTCTGTCACGGGCTATCTGCAATGTTGGAGATTGGCGAAACCGCACGAGGCCGCCCCTTCTCCCCGTCACTATACGGGGAGAAGTGCCCGGCAGGCCGATGAGGGGCGGCGCTGACGTGGCGGGAATGCGCGCGGACGCCAATGCCGTCCCAGGAGCGTCGCCCAGCGCAGAGCACTTCAGCTGGACCTCGGCGCTGCCCCTCATTGTCCAGCCGGACATTTCTCCCCGTATAGTGACGGGGAGAAAGGGCCATATTCTCCCGCCGATCGGCGACAATAGGAAGACCTTCTGATGCCCACCCCTCTCGTTGTCTCCGATGTCGCCAAAAGCTTCACCATGCACCTGCGCGATGGCATCCGGCTGCCGGTCGTCGCCGGCGTGTCCTTCTCGATCCGCGCCGGCGAATGCGCCGTGCTCGGCGGCCCGTCCGGCGCGGGAAAAAGCTCGATCCTCAAGATGCTCTACGGCAACTACGCCGTCGACGAGGGCCAGATCATCGTCCAGCACGAGAACGGCCTGATCGATCTCGCCAGCGCCAGCCCGCGCACGGTGCTTGCCGTGCGCCGGCAAACGATTGGCTATGTCAGCCAGTTCCTGCGCACCGTGCCGCGCGTCTCGGCGCTCGACGTCGTTGCCGAGCCGCTGGTCGAGCGTGGCGAGGAGCGCGGGGCAGCGCGCGACAAGGCGCGCGCCTTGCTGGCGCAGCTCAACCTGCCGGAAAAGCTCTGGGCGTTGCCGCCGGCGACCTTCTCCGGCGGCGAGCAGCAGCGCGTCAACATCGCGCGCGGCTTCATCACCGAGCATCCGGTCCTGCTGCTCGACGAGCCGACCGCCTCGCTCGATGCCAGGAACCGCGATGTGGTGGTCGAGTTGATCGCCGCCAAGAAGGTGGCGGGCGTCGCCTTGCTCGGCATTTTCCACGACCAGGATGTGCGCGAGGCGGTCGCCGACCGCATCATCGACGTCACCGCCTTCGCCGCCGGAAAGATCGCGGCATGACAAGGAAACTGTCGGAAACACCGCTGGTTCATCCGACCGCGCAGGTCGAGAATTCGACGCTCGGCCGCTGGACCGAGATCGCCGATCGCAGCCGGGTCTCGGAAAGCGAGCTCGGCGACTATTCCTACATGATGCAGGATTGCGCCGTCTGGTGCGCGACCATTCGCAAGTTCTCCAACATCGCGGCCAGCGTGCGCATCAATGCCACCAACCATCCGACCTGGCGGCCGACGCTGCACCACTTCACCTACCGCGCCTCCGACTATTGGGACGACGCCGAGCACGAAAGCGAATTCTTCGCAGAGCGCCGTGCGAAACGCGTCACCATCGGCCACGACACCTGGCTTGGCCATGGCTCGACCATCCTGCCCGGCGTCACTGTCGGCGATGGCGCGGCGGTCGGCGCCGGCGCCGTGGTGTCGAAGGATGTTGCGCCTTACACCATCGTCGGCGGCGTGCCGGCGAAGCCGATCCGCGAGCGTTTCGACCGTCGCACCCCGAGCGCTACCAGGCGCTCGCCTGGTGGGACTGGGACCATGCAAGGCTGCGTGCTTCGCTCGACGATTTCCGCGCGCTTTCAGCCGAGGCGTTTCTCGAAAAATATAGCTGACGTCACCGATGTTCCCGTGTGCGTCATTGCCAGGGACGGACGCTGGAATTTCATATCCCTGACACAGGATTAGGTCACGAGGCGGTCTTTCTCTGGAGATCGCAATGCTCGATTTGGTCAGACCCTCGCTCGCCGGTTTCTTCGAAGGCACCAACCCGACGCCTCCGGTGCATCTCGGCACCCGTTACGACGCGGCGGGCAACTTCCTCCTGGAGCCTGGCAACACGGTCGTCAGCCACCTCGTCAACGGCTCGCCCTCCGAAGCGGCGGTCATCGAGGTGCGCGAGCGCATGCGCGCCATGCTTGACGCCGACCGGCTTGCCTTCACCCCGGTCTCTAGCCTGCACATGACGTTGTTCCAAGGCATCATCGAGCGCCGCCGCCGGCTCCCCTATTGGCCTCGGGATGTGGCGCTCGACACCGGCATCGACGGCATGACCCGCCTTTATCTGGAGCGCCTGGAAGGCTTCCAGGGGAGCGGCGCGTTCAGGATAAGAGCCATCGGCGTCACCCCGAACGGCCTTACCGTTGCCGGCGCCTCGGACGAAGACCGGCGCATCCTCCAGGCCTGGCGCGATGCACTGTCGGTGCCGTTCGGCTACCGCCACCCCGACCATGACACCTACGTCTTCCACATCACCTTCGCCTACCAGATCCGCCGCCTTGCCGACGAGCGCGCGGCGGCCTGGCAGGACCTGTTCGACGATTGCCTGTCCTTCCTCGACCGCGAGGCGCCGGTCATCGAACTCAATCCGCCGGCCTTTTGCAGTTTCCGCGACATGAAGCATTTCGAGGAGCTCCTGGTCCTCGGTTGAGCCCATGCATGGCGCCCAAAAGTGCCTAGCGATTTGGGACAACGACATGCAGGCATTCCGGCTCTGGGCCCTAGCCTGTGGGCGGTAACAAAACTGACATCAATCCGACACGGCAGGTTCATGGCGTTGCGCTAGCCAAGGTTAACAGACCTTCAAAGCGCGACTGGACTGGAGCTTTGCCCATGTCAGCAACATCCGCCACGCTCGAAATCCGCGGTGTCACCCGACGATTCGGCAAGAACACCGCGGTCAGCGCTGTCGACCTGTCGATCCCGCAGGGCCAGATGGTCGGCATCATCGGCCGCTCCGGCGCCGGCAAATCGACGCTTCTGCGCATGATCAACCGTCTCATCGACCCCAGCCAGGGGTCGATTTTTTTTGACGGCGCCGAAGTCTCCCGCCTGCAGGGTTCGCCGCTGCGGCGCTGGCAGCGCGACTGCGCCATGATCTTCCAGCAGTTCAACCTGGTACCGCGCCTCGACGTGCTGACCAACGTGCTGCTCGGCCGGCTAAACCACCGCTCGACGCTCTCCAACCTGTTCGGCATGTTCTCGCGCAGCGAATGCGCCGAGGCGGTAGCGGCGCTCGAGCGCCTCGACATCGCCCGCACCGCGCTGCAGCCGGCTGGCACGCTGTCCGGCGGCCAGCAGCAGCGCGTGGCGATCGCGCGCGCCATGATGCAACAGCCGAGGGTGCTGCTCGCCGACGAGCCGATCGCCTCGCTCGACCCGCTCAACGCCAAGGTGGTGATGGACTCGCTGCAGGACATCAACCTGCGCGAAGGCATCACCGTCATCACCAATCTGCACACGCTGGACACGGCGCGGGCCTATTGCAACCGCATCATCGGCATGGCCGCCGGCAAGGTCGTGTTCGACGGCGCGCCCGAGGATCTCGACCGCGACGCCGTGCGTCTTGTCTATAGTGCGGACAGCAATGGCGCCGATATCTCCGAGGCCATCACGTCGACCAGCGTCAACTTCAAGCCGAAGATTACCGCATCCGCCGGACCGCTCGAGCCCGCATTCCCCGGCTACTAGTCGATGTTTGCGAACCGTCCGCGCTGACGAAGAGCGGCAACCGGTTCGGCAAGGATCATGGCCAAGAAAACGAGCAACCCGGATCGCCCGCCCGCGTCAAAGGCAGCTGTCAAAAATTCGAACGTCGCCGGCGCGAGGCCGGAACAACAGGAGAGAGATCCAAATGTTTAGGAAGATGGTTTTTGGCGCCGTATCACTGCTCGCCATCGCGACGAGCGCTGCTCATGCCGCTGACCTCAAGGAATTCCGCGTCGGCATCCTTGGCGGCGAAAACGAGACGGACCGGCTGCGCAACTACCAGTGCCTGGCCGACCATTTGAAGGCAGAATTCGGCTTCGAGAAGGTCTCGCTGTTCCCGGCCGCCGACTACGACGGCGTCATCCAGGGCCTGCTCGGCGGCACGCTCGACTTCGCCGAGCTCGGCGCTTCCGGCTATGCCAGCGTCTATATCAAGGACCCCAAGGCGGTCACCCCGATCCTCACCACCCAGCAGACCGACGGCGCCACCGGCTACTATTCGATCGGCCTGGCGCTGAAGTCGTCGGGGATCACCGACATCAAGTCGGCCAAGGGCAAGAAGCTCGGCTATGCCGACCCGGACTCGACCTCCGGCTATCTGATCCCGCTGACCCAGATTCCGAAGGACACCGGCCAGTCGAACGAGGCCTTCTTCGCCTCGACCCAGTTCAACGGCGGCCATGAGAACAACATCCTCGCCGTCCGCGACGGCAAGGTCGACGTCGCGGTGGACGATTCCTCCGGCATCGGCGATTTCAAGAACGGCTATACCTCCGGCACCTTCCACAAGGAAGTCGCCAAGGGCGCCGTCGATCCGAACGACTTCGTCGAGGTCTGGCGCTCCGGCCTGATCCCGAACGGCCCGCTGGTCGTGCGCACCGCGCTCGGCGACGACATGACCGCCAAACTCACCGCCTTCTTCACCGCGCTGCCGACCAAGGACAAGGCCTGCTTCGAGGGCGTCGAGGGCGGCGACTTCACCGGCTACGTTCCGGTCAAGCCGGACTTCTACAATGTCATCGTCGAAGCCCGCAAAGCCGCGATCGGCGGCTGACGGCATCAGGAAAAAGGGCGGCGGTCAAAAACGCCGCCCTTTTTGCATCTCCCGATCATGACTTCAGCGACAATCCATTCCGATGCGACCCGCCTGGCGGCCGATGCCTGGCGGCGCCAGACGTCGTTGCGCCGGCTTTACACCGGCCTCGGTGTCGGCCTGCTTCTCGTCGCCATGTGCGCGACCATGTGGTTCGCCGACGAGGCCAATGCCGGCCACTTCTTCGAACGGCTGCCGCATTTGCTGGATTTCCTGAGCTGGCTGATCCCCAAGGACTGGAACGACGTCTGGCGGGCGCTGTTCGACGTCGCCTCGCCGCATGACATCGGCACGCAGGAATTCAACTTCCCACTCGGCCGCGTCTACGTCTGGGGCGGTTTCTACATTCCCGAATATTTTGAGCTGATGCTGACCACGGTCAACGTGGCGCTGGTCTCGACCTTCATCGGTTTTGTCTTCGCCGTGCCCTTCTCCTTCATCGCCGCGCGCAACCTGACGCCGAGCCCGGCGCTCAGGCTCGTCGTCAAGCGCTTCATGGAACTGCTGCGCGCCTTTCCGGAGATCGTCATTGCCGGGCTGTTCGCGGCCATCGTCTCGATCGGCCCGGTCGCCGCCATCATCGCCATCGGCCTGCATTCGATCGGCGCGCTCGGCAAGCTCTTCTACGAGATCAACGAGAACATCGACATGCGCGCCGAGGAAGGCTTGCGGGCGGTCGGCGCCAACTGGTTCGAGCGCATCCGCTTTGCCGCCCTGCCGCAAGTGCTGCCCAATTTCATGTCCTATAC
>NZ_RZOJ01000096.1:0-16647 GCF_003998845.1 Mesorhizobium sp. M4A.F.Ca.ET.022.05.2.1
TGTCGGCGGAACGGCGCCAAGACCTCCTGGCGCGGCCCAACCGCCACAACCAGATCATCATCGAGGATGGCTATGACAGCCAGTTACTGGACGAGGCGCCGCAGCAGGCGCTGAAGAGCCTCGACCGTTCCGGCCGCGTCATCTATGTCGGCTCGATGTCGAAGACGCTGGCTCCGGGCTTGCGGCTTGGCTACATCGTCGCCTCGGCCGGACTGATCGCCGAGCTCAGGGCGCTGCGCCGATTCATGCTCAGGCACCCGCCGGCCAACAACCAGCGGGCGGTGGCGCTGTTCCTGTCGCTCGGCCATCACGAGGCGCTGGTGCGGCGTCTGTCCAGCGCCTTCGACGAGCGGCGCAAGCGTCTGGTCCATGCGATTTCCGCTTTCCTGCCCGAGTGGCGCTCGACCGACTCGGCCGGCGGCACCTCGCTCTGGCTCGAGGGGCCGCGCGGCACCGACTCGCGGGGCCTCGCCGAGGCGGCCGCCTCGCGCAGCGTCATCATCGAGCCCGGCGACCGTTTCTTCGACCGCTCGGAAAAACCGTCGCGTTTCATGCGCTTGGGCATTTCCTCGATCGCGCTGCAGCACATCGAGCCCGGCATACGGGAGCTCGCGACGGCCGCCGGCCGCAGACCCGCCGCGGCCTGATCGGACCTGCCGAATTCAACAGAGAGCCGGCCCAAGCCGGCTCTTTCGCTTTGACACGACCCTCGATCGTTTTAGCATCCTGGCATATTCGACGGGACTGGCTGGCTCATAGGCTGCACCAATGCCGGCGGCATAGTCGAGCCACAAAGGGGACGAAGCAGGGCCGATGGTGGACCAACCGCCGCGTCCCGCCTCGCAGCTAAAGGTGGAGTGCTTCCATGTCAGTGGCTCTTGAGAAGCAGGATGCGCCGGCGGACCAGCGTTCGCGGCGATCCGGCGGGCGCGAAGCGCGCCGAGCGATGCGGGCGGCACCGCTTGCCGACGACATCAGACCGGTGCGGCCGGGCCTCGAAGGCGGCAGCTATGGACCGCTCAGCGAAAGCGACCGCGAGCGCATTCACGAGGCGGTGCTAACGCTGCTGGAGACGGTCGGCTTCGCCAACGCTATACCCTCCTGCATCGAGGCGCTGACGAGGGTTGGCGCGACCTATGGCGACGACGGCCGCGTCCGCCTGCCGCGGGCACTCGTCCTCGACACGATCAAGAACGCGGCCCGGCATTTCACGCTGCACGGCCAGGACCCCAAGCACGACATGGTGATCCAGGGCAAACGCGTGCACTACGGCACGGCGGGCGCGGCCGTGCATCTGGTAGACGTCGAGAAGCGCGAATACCGCGAGTCCCAATTGCAGGACATCTACGACGCCGCGCGCCTGGTCGAAGGCCTCGACAACATTCATTTCTTCCAGCGCACCATGGTGCCGCGCGACATTCCCGATCCGCTCGAGATGGATTTCAACACGCTCTACGCCTGCGTGATGGGGACCGCCAAGCATGTCGGCACCTCGTTCACGGTGCGCGAGAACGTCAAGCCGGCGCTGGAGATGCTTTATGCGATCGCCGGCGGCGAGGAAAATTTCCGCGCACGCCCCTTTGTGTCGAATTCCAACTGCTTCGTCGTGCCGCCGATGAAGTTCGCCGAGGACGCCTGCGGCGTGCTCGAGGCCTGCGTCGAAGGCGGCATCCCGATCCTGCTTCTGTCGGCCGGCCAGGCCGGCGCCACGGCACCGGCGGCGATTGCCGGGGCGGTGGTGCAGGCGGTCGCGGAAGTGCTGATGGGCCTGGTCTACGTCAACGCCATCAAGCCCGGCCATCCGGCGATCTTCGGCACCTGGCCGTTCGTCTCCGACCTTCGGACCGGCGCCATGTCCGGCGGCTCGGCCGAGCAGGCGGTGCTGACCGCCGCCTGCGCGCAGATGGCGCAATTCTACGACCTGCCGGGCGGCTCGGCGGCCGGCATGACGGATTCGAAACTGCCCGACATCCAGTCCGGCTACGAGAAGGGCATCACCAATGTGATGGCCGGCCTCTCCGGCCTCAACCTGGTCTATGAGTCGGCCGGCATGCATGCCTCGCTGCTCGGCTTCTGCCTGGAAAGCCTGATCATCGACAACGACATGCTCGGCCACTGCCTGCGCTGCGTGCGCGGCATCGAGGTGACCGACGAAGCACTGTCGATCGACACCATCGCCGATGTCTGCCTGAAGGGCCCCGGCCACTATCTCGGCAACGAGCAGACGCTGAAGCTGATGCAGACCGAATATTTCTATCCGGCCATCGGCGACCGCTTCTCGCCCAAGGAATGGAACGAGAAGGGCCGGCCCGACATTCTGCAGAGGGCGATCGCCGAGAAGAAACGCGTGCTTGCCGAGCGCTTCCCGCGCCACGTGCCGAAAACGGTCGACGACAAATTGCGCGCCCGCTTCGGCGAGATGATCAAGCTGCCGCGCGGCGGCATGGGCGGCTAGGCTGGGTCGAGCAGCCTACTCCGCGCTTAGGCCGAAGCGCTCGACCACCTCGGCGCTGATCAGCTTGGCATGCAGCGCCATCAGCACGATCTGCGCATCGAGGCTGTCGCCGGTCTCGAGCGCTTCCTCGATGCGGCGCTCCGCGTCCAGCCTGCGCTCGCGGCCGTTGGCCTGTTCGAACGTCTCGGGACCGGCAACGCAATAGCCGAACAGTTGCGCGAGCGAGGCGTAGGCCTGCGCCGGCGGCTCGTCTGGCCAGTGATCCTTCATCAGATTGACGATGGTGAGCTTGACCCCCTCCGGCACAAGGGCGGGATGGAGGTCGGCGCCGCGCAAGGCGGCATCGAGCATCCTCAGATCGCCCGAGCGGCCGAACATGCCGAGGAAGCCTAGGGAAGAGCGCCGTTTCGTCATGGATGGTCCTGTCCGTTTGCCAGCATATGGCATCTCGCGCGCCGTTTTGCACAAGAGGACGTATTGCCCAGAGGAGCCAGGCGCCTATCTGGCGGGGCAATGGCCACAATCTGATCTGGTTTCGCGGTGGCCACAGAGGACCAGAACAAATTCTGCGAGGAGCGCCATGAAGAAGACCTATCACGGCAGTTGCCATTGCGGCGCGGTGCACTTCGAGGCCGATCTCGACCTCGCCGAGGGCATCCGCAAATGCAATAGCAGCTTCTGCTGGAAACTGGGCTACCGCAAATCCTTCACCGCCTACCAGGCGCTCAGGGTGACGGAAGGCGGTGACCGGATGCGGGACTACAAGGCAAGCCCGTCCAACTGGCCGGAAGGCGATATCAACCACTATATGTGCCCGAACTGCGGCGCGAATGTCTTCTCGCGCGGCTATCTCGATTTCATGGCGGGAATTTCTGGGCTGTGAACGTCGCCTGCCTGGACGACGTCAGCGAGGAGGAACTCGCTTCCGCACCGATCATCTACGAGGACGGTAAACGCAACAGGCAGGACCAGGCGCCGGAGATCACCAGTTACCTGTAAGCGCAGCCGGACAGCAGCCCTAGGTCAGCAAAAACGGCGGCTTGATCCACGATCAAGCCGCCGTTCGCGCGAGCGAGGTTGCCGGCGCTCAGTGGTTGTCGCGGGGCACACCCCTGGTGTGCGCGACATCCTGGTACTTCACTGCCGGCTTCAGCACCATGCCGGCGTCAAACTGGTCGACGATGCCGCGCTGGATCTCCTGCCACGGCGTCTGGTGCTGGGGATAGTGGAAGCCGCCATTGCCCTGCAGTGCTGCGCGCCGCCTGGCGATCTCCTCGTCGCTGACAAGGATGTTGGCCGACCCCTTCTTCAGGTCGATGCGGACGCGGTCGCCGCTCTTGAGTAGCGCCAAGCCGCCGCCTATCGCCGCCTCCGGCGAAGCGTTGAGGATCGAGGGCGAGCCCGACGTGCCCGACTGGCGGCCGTCGCCGATGCAGGCCAGCGAATGGATGCCCTTCTTGATGAGGTAGGCCGGCGGCTGCATGTTGACCACCTCGGCGCCGCCCGGATAGCCGACCGGCCCGGCGCCGCGCATGAACAGGATGGTGTGCTCGTCGATGCCTTGCGCCGGATCGTCGATGCGGGCGTGGTAGTCTTCCGGCCCGTCGAAGACCATGGCGTTGCCTTCGAACGCCTCGGGATCGTTCGGATTGGACAGGTAGCGCTGGCGGAATTCCGGCGAGATGCCGCTGGTCTTCATGATCGCCGAATCGAACAGATTGCCCTTGAGGTTGATGAAGCCGGCATTGGCCTTCAGCGGCTTGTCGACGCTGTGGATGACTTCCAGGTTTTCGTTGGCGGCATCGCGGCAATTGTCGCCGATCGACTTGCCGTTGGCGGTGACCGCGTCGGGATGCGGCAAAAGCCCGCCCTTCAGCAGTTCGGCGACGACTGCCGGAACGCCGCCGGCGTGATGATAGTCCTCGCCGAGGTATTCGCCCGTCGGCTGCAGATTGACGATGAGCGGCACATTGAGGCCGACCTTCTGCCAGTCGTCATTGTCGAGCGGCACGCCGAGATGGCGGGCGATGGCGTTGAGGTGGATCGGCGCGTTGGTCGAGCCGCCGATGGCCGAGTTGACGACGATGGCGTTCTCGAACGCCTGGCGCGTCATGATGTCGGACGGCTTCAGGTCCTCATGCACCATGTCGACGATGCGCTTGCCGGTCTCGTAGGCGATCTGGCCGCGCTCGCGATAGGGCGCGGGAATGGCGGCCGAGCCCGGCAGCTGCATGCCGAGCGCCTCGGCCAGCGAGTTCATGGTGGTGGCGGTGCCCATGGTGTTGCAGTAGCCGGTCGACGGCGCCGAGGAGGCGACGATGTCCATGAACTCGTCATAGTTGATCTCGCCGGCCGACAGCCGCTGGCGCGACTCCCAGACGATGGTGCCGGAGCCGGTGCGCTTGCCCTTGTGCCAGCCATTCAGCATCGGGCCGACCGACAGCGCGATGGCCGGGATGTTGACGGTGGCGGCGGCCATCAGCAGCGCCGGCGTTGTCTTGTCGCAGCCGATGGTCAGCACGACGCCGTCTAGCGGATAGCCGTAGAGCACTTCGACAAGGCCGAGATAGGCAAGGTTGCGGTCGAGCGCGGCGGTCGGGCGCTTGCCGGTCTCCTGGATCGGATGGCATGGGAACTCGAAGGGGATGCCGCCCATCGAGACGATGCCCTCGCGCACGCGCTTGGCAAGCTCGAGATGATGCCGGTTGCAGGGTGACAGATCCGAGCCGGTCTGGGCGATGCCGATCAGCGGCTTGCCTGACATGAGTTCGGCGCGCGTCAGCCCGTAGTTCAGGTAGCGCTCGAGATAGAGCGCCGTCATGCCCGGATTGTCGGGATTGTCGAACCACTCCTGCGAGCGAAATTTTTTCTTCTTGGTGGGGGCGCCGGCCATCGTGGTCTCCGTATTTGTATGACAAATCGATATGACAATGCGCGGATGCAGGCAAGGGGCACGCGCCATCCGAACCCGCACTTTGGTGCGATAGACATAAGTCTGCCCCTGCGCTAGGGCTTCCGGGCAGTCTTTCCGGGAGGTTCTTGATGGCTTTGGTGATCGAAGGCGAGGAACGGATTGCCGCACCCCTGCAAAAAGTATGGGAAGCGCTGAACGACCCGGACATTCTGAGGGGCAGCATCCCTGGCTGCCAGAGCCTGGAAAAGAAATCCGACACCGAAATGGCGGCAACCGTCGTGCTGAAGATCGGGCCGATCAAGGCGACATTCAACGGCGAGGTCGTGCTCAAGAACCTCAAGCCTCCGCATTCCTACACCATCCAGGGCGAAGGCAAGGGCGGCATTGCCGGCTTCGCCAAGGGCGGCGCCGACGTGACGCTGACCGCCGACAGCGCCGACACGACGGTGCTCAAATACGCGGCCAAGGCCGATGTCGGCGGCAAGATCGCCCAGCTCGGCAGCCGCCTGATCGAATCGACGTCGAAGAAGCTCGCCGGGCAGTTCTTCTCGACGTTCGGCGAGAAGGTCGGCGGCTGACCCTCGCGCCGAGGGATCACTCGAACACGATCGAGGGCACCGCGGCTTCCGCCGCGCCGCGCTCCTCATTGACCCTGTCCCAGACCTTCGAGGCGATATCGCGGTAGATCTTCGCCTCGGCCCCGTCAGGCTTCGAGACCACCACCGGCGCGCCGGCATCCGAGCTTTCGCGAATGCCCATTTCGAGCGGCACCTCGCCGAGAAATGTGACGCCCAGCCGCTCGGCCTCGCGCCGTGCGCCGCCATGGCCGAAAATGTCGTAGCGCTTGCCGGTGTCGGGGGCGAGGAAGTAGCTCATGTTCTCGACGATGCCGAGCAGCGGCACGTCGACCTTCCTGAACATGTTGAGACCCTTGCGGGCGTCGATCAAAGCGAGGTCCTGCGGCGTCGAGACGATGACGGCGCCGGCGAGCGGCACCTGCTGCGCCATGGTGAGCTGGGCGTCGCCGGTACCGGGCGGCATGTCGACGACCAGCACGTCAAGCGGGCCCCATTCGACCTCGCGCAGCATCTGCGTCAGCGCCGACATCACCATCGGGCCGCGCCAGATCATGGGCGTCTCCTCATCGACGAGGAAGCCCATCGACATCACCTTCAGGCCGTAATTCTGCATCGGCTTCAGGATCTTGCCGTCGACGGTCTGCGGCCGGCCATGGATGTTGAGCAGCCTCGGCATGGACGGCCCATAAATATCGGCATCGAGAACGCCGACCTTCAGGCCGTTGGCGGCAAGCCCAAGCGCCAGGTTGACCGCGGTCGTCGACTTGCCGACGCCGCCCTTGCCGGAGGCCACCGCGATGATCGCCTCGATGCCGGGCACGCCGCGCTTGCCGTGGCTGTGCGATGCCGGCACCTGCGGCACGGGGCGCTGCGGCGCGGCAGCCGGCGCCGGCCTCGGCGCGGGGCGCGGCGGCACCGGCGCTTCCATGCCGCCGCCCTTCCTCTCCGCCGTCAGCGCCACGACGGCGCCGGCGACGCCCGGAATGCCCTTGACCACGCGCTCGGCGGCGGCGCGCAGCGGCTCCATCTCCTGGGCGCGGGCGGCGGGCACGGTGATCGAGAAGAACACCTTCGAATCGGCAATAAAAATCTCCGAGACCAGGCCGAGGTCGACGATGTTGCCGGTGAAATCCGGCCCGTTGACCGTTTTCAGGCGCTCGATGACGGTTTCCTTGGTGACGGCCATGGTGTTTCCTCGGGGTTTTGGCGATGCAGATAGTGCAGTTTCCGGCAAGAACCAAGCCGTGGAGCAAAGGCTTGCGCGCGTGCCACGGAAAACGACCGATGGAGTCGGGTTTGCCCGACGCTGTTTTTGACCGATCCTCACTGCTTGCCCATGGCCGATCGATCAACGGGCCCTATCTCGGATGCCATGAGCGGCGACACAACAAATCCGGGAAGGAGACTGTCATGCTCGCAAACAGCAATGCCGCGGCCAATCTGGCGGTGAAAGATTTGACGAGAGCCAAGACCTTCTATGAGGGAACGCTTGGTCTCAAGCAGGTGGACGACATGGCTGGCGAACTGGTCGTCTACAAAAGCGGCGACACGGTCATCAACGTCTATCATTCGGAATTCGCCGGAACCAACAAGGCAACGGCTGTGACCTGGAGCGTCGGCGATGAGATCGATCCTGTCGTCAAGTCGCTGAAATCGAAGGGCGTCGCCTTCGAGCACTATGAGATGCCCGGCCTGTCGCTGGAGGGCGACATCCATGTCGGCGACGGCATGAAGGTCGCCTGGTTCAAGGATCCGGACGGCAACATCTTGTGCCTCGCGGGCGAGTAAGGGTCCGAGGCGCAGTTCGTGGTGCCGCGGCAGCGTCGTCTGGCGCAACCGCTTTGCTACGGATAGCCTGCGCCGATGATCGACAAGCTGGAATTCTTCATCGCGCTCGCCAGGGAGGAGCATTTCGGCCGGGCGGCGGAAGTGTGCGGCGTCACCCAGCCGACGCTCTCGGCGGGGATCAAGCAGCTTGAGGAGCAGCTCGGCGTCATGCTGGTGCTGCGCGGCTCGCGCTTCCAGGGCCTGACCCCGGAAGGCAAGCAGGTGCTGGTTTGGGCGCGCCGCATCGTCGGCGACAGCCGCACCATGCGCGAGGAGATGCGGGCGGCCCGCCACGGCCTGTCCGGCCGCATCCGCATAGCGGCGGTTCCGACGGCGCTGGCCATGGTGGCGCGGCTGACGACGCCATTTCGCGAAAAGCATCCCGGCGTCACCTTCTCGATCTTGTCGCGCACCTCGATCGAGGTGCTGACGCTGCTCGGCAATTTCGACGTCGATGCCGGCATCACCTATCTCGACAACGAGCCGCTCGGACGCGTGGTGAGCGTGCCGCTCTATGACGAGCGCTATCAGCTGATCACCGCGGTCGGAAATCCCTTTTCCGACCGCGACAAAGTGACGTGGGCGGAGATCAGCCAGTTGCCGCTTTGCCTGCTGACGCCCGACATGCAGAACCGCCGCATCATCGACCAGCATCTGGCCGAGGCCGGGGTGCAGGTGCGGCCGACGCTGGAATCGAATTCGATGATCGTGCTGTTTTCGCACATCCGGACCGGCAAATGGTCGTCGATCATGCCGCTCAACCTCGCGGAAACATTCGGCTTTTCCGAGCCGATCCGGGCCATTCCGATCGTCGAGCCGGACGCCAGCCACACGGTCGGTCTGGTGGCGGCACCTGGCGAGCCGCACACGCCTTTGGTGCAGGCGCTGCTGGACGAGGCGATGACGCTGGCGGACGATTTCCGCGCCCATCGCTAGGATAGACAGTGCAGGTCGAGCGCGCTTGATAGAAATTTTCTATCAAGCAACGGGACAGCTTTATTGATTTCGGAGGTTTCCTCTGATTTCGTAAGGACTTAGCGATATTGCGCCGAGTGCGTGTCGTTGTCCCAAAACCGCTCTATATCTTGGGCGACACACATCGGGTCGCCACGACCAGGGAGGGCGCTGCATGCCAATGCAGCCTGCAAGTACCGAGATCGCGTCGCGCACCGCGGCGATCATCGAGGAATTGAAGGACCTCGAAGGTCCGCTGCTGCCGATCCTGCACGAGATCCAGGAAGAATTCGGCCATGTGCCGCAGGCAGCGCTGCCGGTCATCGCCGACGGGCTGAACCTGTCCAGGGCCGAAGTGCACGGCGTCGTCACCTTCTACCATGATTTCCGCGCCCGCCCTGCCGGCCGGCATGTGCTCAAGCTCTGTCAGGCGGAAGCCTGCCAGTCGATGGGGTCGGATGCGGTCGCCGCCAAGGTCAAGCAGTTGCTCGGCATCGGTTTCCACGAGACCACCCGCGACGGATCGGTTACACTGGAGCCGGTCTATTGCCTCGGGCTTTGCGCCTGTTCGCCGTCGGCGATGCTGGACGGCGAGGTGATCGGGCGGCTCGATGACGAGAAGATCGAAGAGATCGTCGCGGAGGTGCGCTCATGATCCCCCGCATCTACGTTCCCGCCGATTCCGGCGCGCTGGCGCTCGGCGCCGAGAAGGTCGCCAAGGCGATCGAGAAGGAATTGGCCGAACGCGGCGTAGAGGCCAAGATCGTGCGCAACGGTTCGCGCGGCGCCTATTTCCTGGAACCTATGGTCGAGGTTGCGACCGCCGAGGGTCGCGTCGCCTACGGGCCAGTCAAGCCTTCCGACGTCAAGAGCCTGTTCGACAGCGGCTTCCTCAAGGGCGCGCCCCACAAGCGCTGGTTGGGCGCGCCGGACAAGATCCCGTTCCTGGCCAAGCAGACGCGGCTGACTTTCGCGCGCTGCGGCGTCATCGACCCGCTGTCGCTCGACAATTACAAGGCGCATGGCGGGCTGAAGGGCCTGCAGAACGCGGTCGCCATGGCGCCGGCCGACATCGTCAAGCAGGTCACCGAATCCGGCCTGCGCGGCCGCGGCGGCGCCGGTTTCCCGACCGGCATCAAGTGGAAGACGGTGCTGGATACGGCATCCGAGCGCAAATACATCGTCTGCAATGCCGACGAGGGCGACAGCGCCACCTTCGCCGACCGCATGATCATGGAGGGCGATCCCTTCGTGCTGATCGAGGGCATGGCGATCGCCGGCATCGCCACCGGCGCGACCAAGGGCTTTGTCTACATCCGCTCGGAATATCCGCATGCGGTGGCGACGATGAACAAGGCTGTCGAGATTGCCCGCAAGCACGGCGTGCTCGGCGTCAATGTGCTGGGCTCGCCCAACGCCTTCGACATGGAAATCCGCGTCGGCGCCGGCGCCTATGTCTGCGGCGAGGAGACCTCGCTTCTGAACAGCCTCGAAGGCAAGCGCGGCGTGGTGCGCGCCAAGCCGCCGCTGCCGGCCATCCAGGGCCTGGTCGGCAAGCCGACAGTGATCAACAACGTGATCAGCCTAGCCTCGGTGCCGATCATCATGGACAAGGGTGCCGCCTTCTACAAGGATTTCGGCATGGGCCGCTCGCGCGGCACGATCCCGATCCAGATTGCCGGCAACGTCAAGCATGGCGGCCTGTTCGAGACGGCCTTCGGCCTGACGCTGGGCGAGATCGTCGACGAGATCGGCGGCGGCACGGCTTCCGGGCGTCCGGTGAAGGCGGTGCAGGTCGGCGGTCCGCTTGGCGCCTATTTCCCGCGCGCGCTGTTCGACACGCCGTTCGACTATGAGGCCTTCGCCGCCAAGGACGGGCTGATCGGCCATGCCGGCCTCACCGTGTTCGACGACACCGCCGACATGCTGAAGCAGGCGCGATTCGCCATGGAGTTCTGCGCCATCGAGAGCTGCGGCAAGTGTACGCCGTGCCGCATCGGATCGACGCGCGGAGTGGAGGTTCTCGACAAGGTCGCCTCCGGCATCGAGGCGGAGAAGAACCTCGCACTGGTCACCGACCTCTGCAACTCGATGAAGTTCGGATCGCTGTGCGCGCTGGGCGGCTTCACGCCCTACCCGGTGATGAGCTCGATCACGCATTTCCCCGAGGATTTCAAGCCGGCGCCTACGCGCGTGGCGGCTGAATAGGAGCTGGCAGATGAACATCAAGGCCGACTTCCCATCGCTCATCGAAGAGATCGACTACGGGACCCCGGAATCGAAGGCTGAGAAGCGGATCACGCTGACCGTCGACGGCCGCAGCATCAGCGTGCCGGAAGGCACCTCGATCATGCGCGCGGCGATGGAGGGCGGGGTCGAGATCCCTAAGCTCTGCGCCACCGACATGCTGGATTCGTTCGGCTCCTGCCGCGTCTGCCTGGTCGAGATCGAAGGGCGCGGCGGCACGCCGGCCTCCTGCACGACGCCGGTCGGTGAAGGCATGGTGGTGCGCACGCAGTCGGAGCGGCTCGACGCCATCCGCCGCGGCGTCATGGAGCTCTACGTCTCCGACCATCCCACCGGCTGGAACGAGCAGGCCGGCACCGGCGCCAGCGAGTTCGACGTGGTGGCGAAGTCGGTCGGCCTCTCCGAGAACCGCTACGGCGTCGAAGGCCGCAACCACGTCAAGGAAGAAGGCGGCATCGCGCCCGGCCACGGCTCGCTGGCCGTAGACTATATCGCCCGCGACGAATCCAACCCGTATTTCACCTACGATCCGGCGCAGTGCATCGTCTGCTCGCGCTGCGTGCGCGCCTGCGAGGAAGTGCAGGGCACCTTCGCGCTGACCATCGAGGGCCGCGGTTTCGAATCGCGCATGGTCGCCGGCATGAGCGAGGATTTCATCACCTCCGAATGCGTGTCCTGCGGCGCCTGCGTGCAGGCCTGCCCGACCGATGCGCTGCGCGAGAAGACCGTGCTCGAGAAGGGCATGCCGGAGCGCTCGGCCGTCACCACTTGCGCCTATTGCGGCGTCGGCTGCTCGTTCAAGGCCGAGGTGAAGGGCGACGAGGTGATCCGCATGCTGCCCTACAAGGATGGCAAGGCGAACCACGGACACTCCTGCGTGAAGGGCCGTTTCGCCTATGGCTACGCCACCCACAAGGACCGCATCCTGTCGCCGATGATCCGCGAAAAGATCTCGGATCCCTGGCGCGAGGTGAGCTGGGAAGAGGCGATCGCCCATACGGCCAAGGAATTCCGCCGTATCCAGTACCAGTACGGACGAACCGCGATCGGCGGCATCACTTCCTCGCGCTGCACCAACGAAGAGACCTACCTCGTCCAAAAACTGGTGCGCCAGGGCTTCCGCAACAACAATGTCGACACCTGCGCCCGCGTCTGCCATTCGCCGACCGGCTACGGGCTCGGCCAGACCTACGGCACCTCGGCCGGCACGCAGGATTTCGACTCGGTCGAATTCACCGACGTCGCCGTCATCATCGGGGCCAATCCGGTTTCCGCCCATCCGGTGTTCGCCTCGCGGCTGAAGAAGCGGCTGCGCCAGGGCGCCAAGCTGATCGTGCTCGATCCGCGCCGCACCGAGATGGTCAAGTCGGCGCATATCGAAGCGGACTATCACCTGCCGCTGAAGCCCGGCACCAACGTTGCCGTGCTGACGGCGCTGGCGCATGTGATCGTCACCGAGGGCCTGTTCGACGAAGCCTTCATCCGCGAGCGCTGCGACTGGGCGGAGTTCCAGGACTGGGCGTCCTTCGTCGCCCTGCCCGAAAACAGCCCCGAGACTGTCGGCAAACTGTCCGGCGTCGACCCTGAGCTGATCCGGGGTGCTGCGCGCCTCTATGCCAAGGGCGGCAACGGCGCGATCTACTACGGCCTCGGCGTCACCGAACACAGCCAGGGATCGACCACAGTGATGGCGATCGCCAACCTCGCCATGGCCACCGGCAATATCGGCCGGCCGGGCGTCGGCGTGAACCCGCTGCGCGGCCAGAACAACGTGCAGGGCTCCTGCGACATGGGTTCTTTCCCGCACGAGCTGCCCGGCTATCGCCACATCTCCGGCGAAGCGGTGCGCGACATCTACGAGAGCCTGTGGGGCGTGAAGCTGGACGACGAGCCGGGTCTGCGCATCCCCAACATGCTGGACGCCGCCGTCGACGGCTCCTTCAAGGGCATCTACATCCAGGGCGAGGACATCCTGCAGTCCGATCCCGACACCAAGCATGTCGCAGCCGGGCTCGCCGCGATGGAATGCGTCGTCGTGCACGATCTCTTCCTCAACGAGACGGCGAACTACGCGCATGTCTTCCTGCCGGGCTCGACCTTCCTCGAGAAGGACGGCACCTTCACCAACGCCGAGCGCCGCATCAACATGGTGCGCAAGGTTCTGGAGCCGAAGGCGCGCTATGCCGACTGGGAAGCGACGCAGGAGCTCGCCCGCGCGATCGGGCTCGACTGGAACTACCAGCATCCTTCCGAGATCATGGACGAGATCGCCAAGACGACGCCGAGCTTCGCCAACGTCTCCTTTGAGTTGCTCGACCGTGTCGGCTCGGTGCAGTGGCCCTGCAACGACAAGGCGCCGCTCGGCACGCCGATCATGCATGTCGACGGCTTCGTGCGCGGCAAGGGCAAGTTCATCCGCACCGAATATGTGGCGACGGACGAACGGACCGGGCCGCGCTACCCGCTGCTGCTCACCACCGGCCGGATTCTCTCGCAGTACAATGTCGGCGCGCAGACCAGGCGCACCGACAACGTGATGTGGCATGCCGAGGACC
This sequence comes from Mesorhizobium sp. M4A.F.Ca.ET.022.05.2.1, assembly GCF_003998845.1. Lineage (NCBI taxonomy): Bacteria > Pseudomonadati > Pseudomonadota > Alphaproteobacteria > Hyphomicrobiales > Phyllobacteriaceae > Mesorhizobium > Mesorhizobium sp. M4A.F.Ca.ET.022.05.2.1. The sequence goes on from NZ_RZOJ01000096.1 coordinate 13,531, forward strand.
GGCTGGAGATCCATCCGCACGACGCAGAGAACCGCGGCATTCGCGAAGGCGACTGGGTGCGGCTGACGAGCCGTTCCGGCGAAACCACGCTGCGCGCGCTGATCACCGACCGCGTCTCGCCGGGCGTCGTCTACACGACCTTCCACCATCCGGACACCCAGGCCAACGTGATCACGACCGACTTCTCGGACTGGGCGACCAACTGTCCGGAATACAAGGTCACCGCCGTGCAGGTGGCGCCGTCCAATGGGCCGACTGACTGGCAGAAGGACTATAACGAGCAGGCCCGCCAGAGCCGGCGCGTCCTTCCGCTGGAAGCGGCGGAGTAGTCTTCGCCGGAGCTTTTATCGGCCCCGTCATTCCAGCCCTCTCCATTAAGAAGAGGATTTCGATCACTACTACGGGAGGAGTTTTTTGGTGACCAGCAAAGAAGCTCACAACAAACTCCTCGAACTGTGCAGCCGGCAAAGCAACGAACTCAACGACTACCTTATTGAAATTCAAAGCCAAGTAACAAGTGCCGAATTTTCGAGCCTCCGCCTTATGGTTGGATTAATATTAGGCAATGGCTTTATGCCGGCGTTTGAAGAAATTGGGCAGAAGTTCCCGGAGTTGAAGTCTGGTTGGATGAGATAGTGACAAGCCGACCCGCTATAACCCAAATCTCTCGTCTCGCGCGTCGCGCCGGCGGCACTGCGGCTGCGAACCGGATGGTGCCGGAGGAGACACCGGTGGCATTCTCCTATGCCGGCACCACGCATGCGGTGATGATGGCGAGCCCCGCCGATTTCGAGGATTTCGCGCTCGGCTTCTCGCTGACCGAGGGCATCGTTGCCGACCCGGCAGAGATCGAGGCGATCGAGGTCGAGGATCTCGGCGCCGGCATCGACATCCAGATCCGGCTGAAGGACAAGGCCAACACGCGCTTCCAGGCGCGGCGTCGCAGGCTTGCCGGACCGGTCGGCTGCGGCTTGTGCGGCATCGAATCGATCGAGGAAGCGATGCGCTCGGTCGACGCGGTCGGTTCGTCGAAGCTTACGCTTGAGGCCGAGGACATCACCCGCTCGGTCAAGCGCCTGTCGAAGGTGCAGCCGTTGCATACCGAGACCGGCGCGGTGCACGCCGCCGGCTTCTACGTGCCGGGCAAGGGCATCGTCATGGCGCGCGAGGATGTCGGCCGTCACAACGCACTGGACAAGCTGGCCGGCGCGCTGGCCAGGGCCGGCATCGACGGTTCGACGGGCGCCGTCGTCGTGACCTCGCGGGTCTCGGTGGAGATGGTGCAGAAGACGGCGGCAATCGGTGCGGCCATCATCATCGCCGTTTCGGCGCCGACGGCACTTGCCATCCGCACGGCCGAGGCCGCCGGCATGACGTTGGTGGCGCTGGTGCGCGGCGAAGATTTCGATATTTTCACCCACCCAGACCGGGTGGTTTCCGGAGTTGCCAAGCATGTCGCATGACGAAGATCACATCACCAGCACCAGGGAAAAGCTGGTGCGCATGGCCAACCAGATCGCAACCTTCTTCGATTCCAAGCCGCGCGAGGAAGGCATCACCGGCGTCGCCGAGCACATCAACAAGTTCTGGGAACCGAGGATGCGGCGGCAGCTGTTCGAGATGCTCGACAACGGCACCGAGACGTTCAACGAGCTAGTGGTGGCCGCCTCGGCAAAGATCAAGCGGCCCAAGACGTCCGAACAGGCCGACACGAGCATCGGTTACACCGGGCCTGCGCAAGGCGAGAACGGTGCCTTGCACAAGTAACGCGGCCGTCGCTCCCGTTCACCATAGGCCTTATATTTTAGCTCTCTAAAGTTTGTCTGCCGCGGACGGCATAGCTCTGCTATGGTCGACGACAAGAAATCGTCTGGCCGGCGGGGTGTTGCGTGAGGCCGATCGAGACCCGGTACGCCCGTAGCGGCGATGTGCGGATCGCCTATCAGGTGGTCGGCCAGGGCTCGTTCGATCTCGTCTTCGTGCCGGGCTTCATCTCCAACCTCGACCTGCAGTGGGAGGATGAGGGCTACAGCCGTCTGCTGAAAAGACTTTCGGCCTTCTCGCGGCTGATCCTGTTCGACAAGCGCGGCACCGGCCTCTCCGACCGCGTCGACAGCCGCCACCTGCCCAGCCTGGAAACCCGCATGGACGACGTGCGCGCGGTGATGGATGCCGCCGGCAGCGGCCGCGCGGCGATCCTCGGCGCCTCGGAAGGAGCGCCGATGGCGATGCTGTTCGCGGCCACCTATCCTGAGCGGACACGGTCGCTGGTGCTTTATGGCGGCTATGCGAATTTCTACAGATGGGTGATGCCGCCAGAGCGTCTCGAGGCCTTCATCGCGACGACGGAAACGGCGTGGGGGACCGGCGCCACGCTGCCCAATTTCGCGCCGGGCCGGGTCGACGACCCGCATTTTTCGCAATGGTGGGCGCGGTTCGAGCGGCTGTCGGCGAGCCCGACGGCGGCCGCAGCGCTGGCGCGCATGAATGCCGGCGTCGACGTGCGCGGCATCCTCAGCACGATCAGCGCGCCGACGCTCCTGATCCATCGCCGCAACGATGTGCGGGTCGACCCCGAGGCGAGTCGCTTCCTTGCCCGCAAGATCCCCGGCGCCCGGCTGGTTGAGATCGCCGGGCGCGACCATCCGGTGTGGACCGGCGACGTCGACCGCGTGGCCGACCTGATCGAGGAGTTCCTGACCGGGGAACCGGCGGTGGCCGACACCGAGCGCGTGCTCGCCGCACTGCTGGTGACGCGCATCTACGACACAGCCAAGCTCGGCGACCGCATGTGGAGCGAGCGCAGCCAGCGCTTCCAGGAAACCTGGCGGCTGCTGGTCGGCCGCCATGGCGGGCGCACCGCCGGCACGCATGGCGAGTTGATGGTCTCGCGCTTCGACGGGCCGGCGCGCGCCGTGCGCTGCGCGGCGGCGCTGCGCGAGGCGGCGCAGCAGATCGGCGTGGCGAGCGCGCAAGGGGCGCATGTCGGCGAGATCGAGCTGCGCGGCCAGCCGGTCGGGCTGACGGCGCGCGTGACCATGCAGCTCGCCAGCCATGCCGGGCGCGGCGACATCCTTGCCTCGCGGCTGGTTGCCGATCTCACCGTGGGCTCGGGCC
>NZ_RZOJ01000097.1:0-16547 GCF_003998845.1 Mesorhizobium sp. M4A.F.Ca.ET.022.05.2.1
CCCCAAGCCCGCCCCGGAAGGCGTCGTCATCAAGGTCGAGGCGACCGGGCTTTGCCGCAGCGACTGGCACGGCTGGATGGGCCATGATGACGGCATCACCCTGCCGCATGTGCCCGGCCACGAACTGGCCGGCATTGTCGTCGCCGCCGGCAAGCGCGTGACCCGCTGGAAAGCCGGCGACCGTGTCACCGTGCCGTTCGCCGTCGGCTGCGGCCGCTGCTTCGAATGCACGTCGGGCAATCACCAGGTCTGCGAGCACCAGACGCAGCCGGGCTTCACCGGCTGGGGTTCCTTCGCCGAATATGTCGCCATCGACCATGCCGACACCAACCTGGTGCGCCTGCCGGACGAGATGGACTTCGCCACCGCCGCCAGCCTCGGCTGCCGCTTCGTCACCTCCTTCCGCGCTATCGTCGACCAGGGCCGGGTGAAGCCGGGCGAATGGGTGGCCGTGCATGGCTGCGGCGGCGTCGGCCTGTCGGCGATCATGATCGCCAGTTCGATGGGCGCCAACGTCATCGCCATCGACCTCACCGACGAGAAGCTGGACTTCGCCAGGAAGATCGGCGCCGTGGCGACCATCAATGCCTCGAACACGCCCAACGTGGTCAAGGCGGTCAAGCAGATCACCAATGGCGGCGCGCACATGTCCATGGACGCGCTCGGTCACCCGACCACCTCGTTCAACTCGATCGCCAATCTGCGCCGGCGCGGCCGTCACGTTCAGGTCGGCCTGATGCTGGCCGACGACGCGCGCCCGCAGGTGCCGATGGACAAGGTGATCGCCTTCGAGCTCGAGATTCTCGGCAGCCACGGCATGCAGGCGTACCGCTATACGGCGATGATGGAGATGATCCGCACCGGCAAGCTGAAGCCGGAACTTCTGGTCGGCAAGAAGATCAGCCTCGAAGAAGCGCCCGCGGCCTTGATGGCGATGGGCGGCTTCGAGGGCATCGGCATCGGCGTGGTGACGAAGTTCTAGGTGCGGATGGCGCCGTCACGCCGAAGCCGCGCGTCTCGGCAACTCCTGCTTTGCGAATTTCTTGGCGCCGACGACGCACAGCACTACGCCGAGCGTGACGACCAACATCAGCGGGCTGACCTGCTCGTGCAGCAGCGTCGCCGCCAGCGCCAGGCCGAAGAAGGGCTGCAGCAGTTGCAACTGGCCGACGGCGGCGATGCCGCCTTGCGCAAGGCCGCGATACCAGAACACGAAACCAATCAGCATGCTGAACAGCGAGACATAGGCGAGACCGATCCAGGCGCTTGAGCCGACGTCGGCGAAGGATGGCGGCAGCGTCGCAAAGGTCAGCACCAGCGTGATCGGCAGCGACAGCACCAAAGCCCAGCAGATCACCTGCCAGCCGCCCAATCTGCGCGACAGCGCTGCACCCTCGGCATAGCCCAGTCCGCAGGCGATGATGGCAGCCAGCATCAGGCCGTCGCCGACCGGCGATGCGGTCACGCCTTGCGTCAGAGCAAAACCCGCCACCAGCGCGCTGCCGAGGCATGAGAACAGCCAGAATGCCGGTCTTGGACGGTCGCCGCCGCGCAGCACGCCGAAGATCGCCGTCGCCAGCGGCAGCAGGCCGACGAAGATGATGGAGTGGGCCGAGGTGACATGCTTGAGCGCCAGCGCCGTGAGCAGCGGAAAACCAACGACCACACCCAGTGCGACGATCGCCAGCGACAGCAGATCCTCGCGCTCCGGCCGCTTCTGCCGGAACAAGGCGAGCATCGCCAGGCCAAGCAGGCCGGCAATCGCCGCTCGGGCCGAGGTCAGGAATGTCGGATCGAGATCCGCAACCGCCACGCGCGTCGCCGGCAGCGAGCCACTGAAAATCAACACGCCGATGAATCCGTTCACCCAGCCACTCGCGGTCTTGTCCATTGCAGGCCTCATCTCTTTCGCCCTCTATCGGGCAGAGCCCTATGGTGCGGCCAGAGACAATGCGGTACAGTTTTGCAAAACTGTAATGGCCGATTGGGCAATACAGATGACCGAACTCGCTCTGGAACCCGACGCTGCGCGCACTTTTGCCGCAACCACGCTTGTCGAAACTGTCATGGCGACCATCCGTCAGCGGATCGCTGCCCGCAGCCTGACGCCTGGGGCGCGGCTGCCGTCGATCCGCGCCTTCGCCAAATCCATGCGAGTTTCGAAATCCACCGTCGTCGAGGCCTATGAGAGGCTCGCCGCCGAAGGCACGATCCGCTCGCGCCCGGGGTCGGGCTTCTACGCCGCCGGCCAGCTGGCGCCCTTGTCGCTGGCCGAGATCGGCCCCCGGCTTGACCGCGAGGTCGATCCGCTCTGGGTCTCGCGCCAGTCGCTGGAAGCCGGCGACGAGGTGCTAAAACCCGGCTGCGGCTGGCTGCCAGCCGCATGGATGCCGCAGGCCGCCTTGCGGCGGGCGCTGCGCACGGCGGCTCGCGCCGACGATGTCGCGCTTGCCGATTACGGTACGCCGCTCGGCCTGGCGCCGTTGCGGCACTTGCTGGTGCGGCGCATGGCCGGGCATGGCATCGAAGCCTCGCCCGAACAGATCATGCTGACGGAATCGGGCACCCAGGCCATCGATCTCCTGTGCCGCTTTCTGATCGAACCCGGCGACACCGTGCTGGTCGACGACCCCTGTTATTTCAACTTCCACGCCTTGCTGCGCGCCCATCGCGCCAAGGTCGTCAGCGTTCCCTACACACCGTCGGGCCCGGACATCGACCTGTTCGCCGAGGTGCTGGCCGAGCACCGGCCGCGCCTCTACATCACCAATTCCGGCATCCACAATCCGACAGGCGCGATCCTGTCGCCGGTCACCGCCCACCGGCTGCTCAAGCTCGCCGACCAGGCCGACCTCACCATCGTCGAGGACGATATCTTCGCCGATTTCGAGCATAGCCCGGCCCCGCGCCTGGCGGCGTTCGATGGCCTCAACCGCGTCGTCCAGATCGGCAGCTTCTCCAAGACGCTGTCGGCCTCGGTGCGCTGCGGCTTCATCGCCGCGCCCCGCGACTGGATCGAGCAGCTCACCGATCTCAAGATCGCCACGACCTTCGGCGGCGGCAGGCTGGCGGCCGAACTGGTGCTGACCCTGCTGAAGGACGGCAGCTACCGCAAGCATGTCGAGGCGTTGCGCATCCGGCTTGCGCGCGCCATGGCCGAAACGAGTGCCCGCCTGAAGTCGATCGGCATCACGCCGTGGATCGACCAGCCGGCCGGCCTGTTCCTGTGGTGCAGCCTGCCGGAGGGCGTGGATGCAGCCGAAGTCGCCCGCCGCGCGCTGACCGACAATGTCGTGCTGGCGCCCGGCAATGCGTTCAGCCTGTCCGGAACGGCCAGCCGCTTCCTGCGCTTCAACGTCGCCCAGTCGGGTGACGAACACATCTTCACGGCGCTCGCAGCGGCGATGTCCGGGTAGTCCGGTCAGCGCGCCGCGCAAATCTCCCGCACGCAATCGCGCAGCCAGCGTTGCGCCGGATCGGCGTCGAGGCGCGGGTGCCAGAGCATCGAGATGGTCACCTCCGCCGTCGCGACCGGCAAGGCAAAGCTGAACATGCCGGCGCGCGCCCCTTCGGTGTGCCGCTCAGGGACGCTGGCGATCAGGTCGGACGCGCGCGCCAGGGCGAGTGCCGCCGAAAAGCCCGACACCATGGATACCACGGTCCGCCGCAGCCCAAGCTGTTCCAGCGCCTCGTCGATCGGTCCCCTCTCGCGGCCGCGCCTCGAAACGCTGATGTGGCGGCCGGCCGCGAAGCGCTCCGGCGTGACGGCGCCCTGGCTCAGCGGATGGCCGGCCCGCGCCGCGCCGATGAAGCGGTCGCGAAAGAGCGTCTGGATGCGGATCTCGGGTCCGGTCTCGCCGGCGACGCCGATCTCCAGATCGATGGTCGCGTCGCGCAGCGAAGCGACGTCCTTGTCGGACTTCGGCGCGAAACGCAGCCGCACATTGGGAGCTTGCGCGCCGACGCTGGCGACAAGCCGCGGCCCGAACTCCTCGACGAAGCTCTCATTGGTGCGCAGCGTGAAAGTCCGATCCAGGCCTTGCAGGTCTAGCAGCCTGGCGGGGCGCAGTAGAGCTTCGCCCTCCTCGACCACGCGGCCCACCTGCAGCCGCAATTCCTGCGCGCGCGGCGTCGGCACAAGGCCCCGGCCGGCGCGGACCAGCAGCGGATCGCCGGTCGCCTCGCGCAGGCGCGCCAGCGTGCGGCTCATCGCCGACGGGCTGAGGCGCAGCCTTTGCGCGGCGCGCGCCACGCTGCCTTCGTTCAGCAGGACATCCAGCGCGACAAGCAGGTTGAGGTCGGGCGACGGCATGCCCGGACCATAGCATGGATATATGGCGTCGCATGCATGAATAAGATGCAAATACTGCGTCTTCCGCCATGCCAGCCACAAGCGTACGACCGGCCGACAGATCGGCCTTGGCGGTGCCACCGGCAATGCCAGGGCAAAGGAGCAAAATCTTGGCGGACATTGCGGAAAAAATTGGAACCGAGAGCAGCTGGAATGGCCGCGCTGCGCCCACGCGGGTCGGATGGGCGCTGGCCAGCCTGTCGCTTGCCACGCTGTTGCCCTCGCTCGGCACCAGCATCGCCAGCGTCGGCCTGCCGGCCCTGATGCAGGCGTTCGGCGCCTCGTTCCAGTCCGTGCAATGGGTGGTGCTGGCCTACCTGCTTGCCATCACCACCATGATCGTCAGCGCCGGGCGGCTGGCCGACATTGTCGGCCGCCGGCCGCTGCTGCTCGGCGGCATCGCCCTGTTCACGATCGCCTCGGCGCTCTGCGCGCTGGCGCCGACGCTTGGGCTGTTGATCGCGGCGCGGGCCGCGCAAGGCCTTGGCGCGGCGGTGATGATGGCGCTGACGCTGGCCTTCGTCGCCGGCACCGTCCCCAAGGACAGGATCGGCAGCGCCATGGGCCTGCTCGGCGCCATGTCGTCGATCGGCACCATGCTTGGCCCGTCGCTCGGCGGGTTACTGATCGCCGGCGCCGGCTGGCGGGCGATCTTCCTGGTCAATGTGCCGCTCGGCATGCTGGCTTCCGCGCTTGCCTGGCGCGCGCTGCCCAACGAAGGCAGGTCCGGGCCAGGACGAAGCACCTTCGATACTCCTGGGACGGTTCTGCTCGCCTTGACGCTGGCCGCCTATGCGCTGGCCATGACACTGGGCAAGGGCAGCTTTGGTCTGCTCAATCTCGGCCTGCTTGCCGTTGCCGCCCTTGGCGTCGCCTTGTTCATCGTGACGGAATTGAAGGTCCAAACGCCGCTCGTCCGCCTGGCTGCATTCGGCGACCGCATGCTGACCGCAAGCCTCGCCATGAGCGTCGTCGTCTCGACCGTGGTGATGGGCCAGTTGGTGGTCGCGCCGTTCTATCTCTCCAGAGCGCTGGGCCTCGACCCCGCCACCGTCGGCCTGGTTATGTCCACGGCACCGTTGGTCGCGACGCTGGCTGCGGTGCCGGCGGGGCGGCTGGTCGACCGCTTCGGTGCCCAGCCGACGATGATCGCCGGCTTGGCCTCGCTCGTTCTCGGCACGTTTGCCCTCTCGTCGATCCGGATCGCGTTCGGCATTGCCGGCTACGTCGTGCCGATCCTGGCGCTGAGCAGCGGCTACGCCCTGTTCCAGACCGCGAACAATGCCGCGGTGATGGGCGGCGCGACCACCAACCAGCGCGGCGTCATCTCCGGCCTCGTCAACCTGTCGCGCAATCTCGGCCTGATCACCGGCGCATCGGCGATGGGTGCGATATTCGCCGCGGCATCCGCCGGAGCAGGCGCGACGGCTTCAGCCCCATCGGCAACCCTGCTAGGGATGCAGGTCACGTTCCGAGTCGCGATGGCGCTTGCGCTGGTTGCGCTCGGCCTTGCCCTGTTCAGCCGGCGGGCGGGCGCCAAGCGCAAGGATCTTGCCTAAGCCCGCTTGCGGCGCTCGTAGAGCATGACCAGCGTCTCGGCGGTCAGGGCCGGCTTCTGCTCGCCCTCGATCTCGACCGTATTGGCGGCCTTCATCAGATACTGGCCGGGGCCCTTGTCCTCCATCGACAGCAGGGTGGTGCGGAGCCGTATTCTCGATCCGACTCTAACCGGAGACAGGAAGCGGACCTTGTCGAAGCCGTAATTGAAGGCGGCCTGGGTGTTTTCGGGTACGATGCCCATGTCGAGTGCCAGCGCGCCGATGATCGACAGCGTCAGATAGCCATGCGCGATCGTGGTGCGGAACGGGCTCTGCCGCTTCGCCCTTTCAGGGTCAACATGGATCCACTGGTGGTCGCCGGTGCATTCGGCGAACTGGTCGATACGGTGCTGGTCGACCGTCGTCCATTCCGACACGCCGACTTCCAGCCCGGCCATCGTCCTCAGCTGCTCGAAGGTCGGCGGCGTCCTCGGCCGTGCTTCCGTCATTCCTGCTTTCCCGATCGTTTCGCCCGTCTCCCGACCACGAAGCGGAGCCCCCTGTCAATTCGCCGCCGGGCAATTCGGTTCCGGCAGGCCGCGTTTTGCCGCCGTGGGTGGCAGCTCATCCACAGTGTCGCCGGAAGGCAAGCGCGGCCTCCGCGCGCCCGGGACTTACCGCCCGAAATGCACGATCATATCTGGCAGGCAGCAAAGCGAAGCTGACTGGAAAAGTCACTTCTTCTCGTAGCCGGAGCGAATTTCGGCCATCGCGTCCTTGATGCGCTCGCGCAGGATCTCGATGGATTCCGTGCCGGATTTCCTGGCCATTTCAGCCACCTCGCCGGCATTCTTCAGCGCCGTCTCGAAGGATTTGCGGGCGAACTCCGCCTGCCTCGTCATCAATTCCTGCGGATTGCCGGGTGCCCGGTAATTTTGTGCCAGATCGGTGATCTCGCGCAGCGCCTCCTGCACCATCTCGCGTTGCCGCGTAAGCAACGAGGACGCTCCGGCCGCGCCTGCCCTGGCGGACTTTTCGAGCGCTTCGAGATTCTTGCGGTGGTGGCTGATTATGGCTTCGACATCGACATTCGGCATCTTCAGGTCGCGGCCGAATCTGCTGAACATGTCCAGGAACGAGTCGGAGTCCGGTTGTTTCGCCATGGCTTCTGCTCCCCAATCTGCCGCGAAGGCCTTCCCTGACAGAAGAATAGAGCACGCCACGCTTGCGTCAATTGACGAGGAACAACCGCTCGGCCGTGTAAAGCACGATGCCGGCAAGGCCGCCGATGACCATGCCGTTGAAGCGGATATATTGCAGGTCCTTGCCGATGTTCATCTCGATCAGCCGGGTGAGTTGGCCAAGATCCCAGCGTTTGACCTGGTCGGCGATGAATTTCGACACGCCGCTCTTCTGGCTCTCGACGAAGGACGACAGCGCCACCACGAACCCCTGGTTCATGTCGGCCCTGATCCGCGCGTCGCTGGCCAGATGGCGGCCGACCTCGACGAACATGTTGGCGAGGTGGGCGCGGATCAGGGAATTCTCGGCCTGAGCGTCCTGCTCGATGAACTGCCGCAGGCTTTCCCACATGCCGCCGGCCAGCGCCTTCATTTCCGGCCGCGCCAGGAAATCGCGCTTCAGTTGCTCGGTCCGCCTGGCATATTGCTTCGACGTCCTCAGCCGCTCGATGAAAGTCTTCGCAAACCGGTCGAACTCGGCCCGCATCGGGTGGTCGGGATCGGTCCTCACCTCCTCGAGCAGCGTGCCGGCTGAGGCTACGATCTTCTTGAGCAGATAGGCATCGGCGCGAAACAGGTTGAACAGCGACGGCAATTCCTCGCGGATCTTCTCGCGCATGGCGGAGAGCGCCTCCTCGTCGTTGAGGAAGCGGCCGATCACCCTGGTGAATTCGTCGAACAGTTTCTGGTGACGGCGATCGTCGGTGAGCGTCGACAGGAGCTCGGCGGCAAGCGGCGCCAGCGGCACCTTCTCGACCTCATCCAGCATGCGGCTGGTGACAAAGCCGCGCAGGCCGGACTGTTCGACAGCGGCAAGCGTCTGCGGCACCAGGCGGGCGACAAAGCGCGACAGGCCGGCGGCGCGCTCGGCATCGGCCAGCCAGTCGGCGACCAAAGCGGAAAAGTCGACCTCGGCCAGCTTCTCGCGCACCGGCTCCGGCGCCAGGAAATTGACCTCGATGAAGCGACCAAGATTGTCGGCGATGCGCTCCTTGTTCTCCGGGATGATGGCCGTGTGCGGGATCGGCAGGCCCAGCGGCCGCCTGAACAGCGCCACCACCGCATACCAGTCGGCGAGGCCGCCGATGGTTGCCGCCTCGGCGAAGGCAGCGACGAAGCCGAGCCACGGATAAGCGCCCTCGAGCGACTTGGCGAGCCCGAAGACCAGAACGCAAAGCGCCAGCGCCGTGGCGGCCACCAGCTTGGTGCGCCGCAGCGCCGCAAGCTTGGCATCGGCGTCGGTGTCGAATCGGACATGGTTCATGGCCGGGGCCGCTTGTGACATGCTGAGCCGCTCCTGATCGATGTTGCGATCTTATCTAGGGTCGTCGCCGGCCAAATGCCCGCCATACCCTGTCCGGCTCACAATTTGCGCCACCATGCACATAAAGTTGACGCGTTTATTCATCTATCGTGCGCCGCCAGTCTGGAATTGTTCCAAGGTATAGGCCATATTGGGTCCAAGCTACTGGTTCATGAGGACGAAATGCGGCTGACGCGCCAGACCAACTACGCCATGCGCATCCTGATGTATTGCGCCGCCAACACCGAACGGTTGAGCCGCATCCCCGAGATTGCCGCGGCCTATTCGGTGTCGGAGCTGTTCCTGTTCAAGATTCTGCAGCCGCTGGTCGAGCACGGTCTGGTCGAGACGGTTCGTGGCAGGAATGGCGGCGTCAGGCTTGGCCGTCCGGCCGAGCAGATCAGCCTGTTCGACGTCGTGCGGGTGACCGAAGAGAGCTTCGCCATGGCCGAATGCTTCGAGAACGACGCGGCCGAATGCCCGCTGGTCGACAGCTGCGTGCTGAACTCGGCGCTGCGCGAGGCACTCAACGCCTTCTTTGCCGTGCTGTCGCGCTACACCATCGCCGATCTGGTGGCGGCGCGCCCGAACGTGCGCCATCTGCTTGGCATCGACATGCTGGAGCAGCGCGCCCCCGCCGCCTGATTGCTATCCGCGGCTAGGCCGCTGACTGCGGCAGCACGAACGGCATATTGGCCGCGGGCAACGCGCCAACCTTCAGGCGGCAATCGAACACCGTCTCGATCAGCTCGTCGGTCAGCACATCTCCCGGCGCGCCCGCCGCGGCGAGCCGGCCGCGATGCATGACGTGGGTGCGGTCGGAATACATGGCGGTCAGGTTGAGATCGTGCAGGATGGCCACCACGCCGCCGCCGCGCCTGGCGAAGTCGCGGGCAATGTCCATGATGATCAGTTGGTGCTTGACGTCGAGGCTGGACACCGGCTCGTCGAGGAACAGGTAACGTGGCTTGCCGTCGAGCACCGGCGCCCAGACCTGGCAGAGCACGCGGGCAAGCTGCACGCGCTGCTGCTCGCCACCTGAAAGCTCCTGGTAGAAGCGTCCGGCAAAGCCGTCGAGATCGACGCGGGCCAGCGCCCGTTCGGGCAGTCGCGCGTCCTCGCCGGGCAGCACGCCGGAGCGTCCGCCGACAAGGCCGAGCCTGACGATCTCGCGCACCGTGAACGGAAACGACAATGTCGTCGCCTGCGGCAGCACGGCGCGATAGGTCGCCGCCTGCACCGGCTTCATCGCCGTGAGGTCGCGCCCGTTGAGCGCAATGCCGCCCGTATAGGCAAGCTCCCCCGACAGCGCCTTGAGGAAGGTCGTCTTGCCGGACCCGTTGGGCCCGACGATGGCCGTGATCTCGCCCGGCGGCGCCACGAAGTCGACATGGGCGACGATGCTCCTGCCGCCGATCGCCACCGAGACATCGCGCGCTTCGATCATGCCAACCTCACAGGTCGATCACGCCGCGCTTGCGCAGCAGGATCCACAGGAAGAACGGCGCGCCGGCGACCGCCGTGACGATGCCGATCGGCAGTTCGGCGGGCGCTACGATGGTGCGGGCAACCGCGTCGGCCAGCAGCAGCAGCGAGGCGCCGAGCAAGGCCGACGCCGGCAGAAGATAGCGGTTGTCCGGCCCGATCAGCAGCCGCAGCAGATGCGGCACGACGATGCCGACAAAGCCGATGCCGCCGCTCGCCGCCACCGATGCGCCGACCGCCGCCGAGACGCCGATGATGGCCGTGTATTTCAGCCGCTGCACCGGAATGCCCAAATGGCCGGCGGTGGCTTCGCCCAGCGCCAGCGCGTTGAGGCCGCGCGCCAGGAACGGCATTGACGACAGCGCCAGAACGATGACTGGCCTGACGGAGCCGATCTTTTGCCAGGTCGCCCCGGCGAGCGAGCCGAGTTGCCAGAAGGTCAGGTCGCGCAACTGCCGGTCGTCGGCCATGAAGACCAATATGCCGATCAGCGCCATGGCGAGCGCGGCCAGCGCAAGGCCGGCAAGTAGCATGGAGGCGACCGAGGTGCGGCCATGCCTGGTCGCAACGCGATAGAGCAGCAGCGTCACCGCCAGCCCGCCAGCGAACGCCGCGAGCGGCAAGGCCAGCGTGCCGAGCGCCAGGGTGAATGGCGCAAGCCAGGTCGAGCCGAGCACGATGACGGCGACGGCGCCAAGGCTGGACCCGGCCGAGACGCCGATCAGGCCGGGATCGGCGAGCGGATTGCGGAACAGCCCTTGCATTACCGCCCCTGACACGGCGAGTGCGGCGCCGATCAATACTCCGAGCAGGACGCGCGGCAAGCGGATGTCGTAGACGATCAGCCGGTCGCGGGCGCTCAATGCCGCGTCGCCGGGCACCGCACCGGTGAGCCAGTCACGAACGACGCCGACAGCCGAGGCGTCGGAGGCGCCCGATGTCAGCGACAGCAGCACCGAGACGACGAGCGCCAGGCAAAAAGGCAGTATGACGAGACGAGCGCGCGGCGAGCGGTCGCCATCGACCGTCGCCATCCTGCCCGCCGCGCCGGCGATCGATTGATCCGCCATGATCAGTCCGTGACCTGGCCGTCATAGAGCGAAACGGCAAGGTCACGGATGGCTTCTGCCGTGCGCGGTCCGAAGCCGAGCAGGTAGCCGCCATCCATGCGGATGACCTTGCGGGCAGCACCGGCCGGCGTCGAGGCGATGGACGGGTTCGAGAACAGCTCGTCGTCGGACACCGCCGGTCCGGCATTGTCCATCATCAGGATGACGTCCGGCCTGGCGGTGACGATCGCCTCGTCCGACATCTGCTTGTAGCCGGAGAAGCCTTCGACCGCATTGACGCCGCCGGCCAGATTGACGATGCCATCGGCGGCGGTTTCGCTGCCGGCGGCAAGAATCTTGCCGCCCTGCGTCGACAGCACGAACAGGATGCGCTTACGCTCCTTGTTCGATGCCGTCTGCTGCTCGGCGGCCTTCAGCCGGGCGTCGACCTCGGCGGCCAGCCTGTCCGCCTTGGCATCGACGCCGAGCGCCTTGCCGACGACGCGGATCTTCTCCAGGATCCCGTCATGGGTGTAGTGTTCGGGCACATCGATGAACGGAACGTTCGACTTCTTCAGCACCTCGACCGCTTCCTTCGGGCCGCTGCCGTGCAAGGCCAGTATTCCCGATGGATTGACCGACAGCACGCCTTCCGGCGACAGCTGGCGCATGTAGCCGACGTCGGGCAGCTTGAGTGCGGCTTCCGGATAGCGGCTGGTCGAGTCGCGCGCGACGAGATGGCCCTCTTCGCCGAGCGCGTAGACGATCTCGGTGATCGAGCCGCCGATGGCGACGATCTTCGACGTGTCGGCGAAGACGGTCGCGGCTTCCTCGGCTCGAACCGGCAGGACGGCAAGAAGAAGCGAAAGTCCGATTGCCTGAGCAAGCTTCGGTCGCGACAGACTGGGGAAGGAAACCATGGTTCATCCTCCTCAGGCAGCGGTCGGGCTTGGAATGCGCGGCAGGTTCTCGGCGAGGAAGCGCCAGTCGTCGCGCTCGCCTTCGCCTTCGTGGCGCTTGCCGAAGAACTGGATGATCATCTTGCCGTCGGCGCCATAGGCTTCGAGCGAGGTAACATGGCCGTCCTTGGTCGGCTTGCGCACGGCCCAGACCTCGTGGATGTGGTCGTTCCTGAGATGCAGGTGGAACGTCTCGTCGAGCACGTTGATCCACGGCCCCATCGGCTTGACCGCCTTGATCGGACCGGAATGGATCTGGATGCAGCCGCGGTTTCCGACGAAGCACATGATCGGCATCGCGCCTTCGGCGGCGTGATGGAACATGGCGGCTACGGCATCCTTGTCGAGCAGCCAGGCATAATCCTGGCCGACCATGCGCACCGCCTGGCGGCGGCTGAGCTTCAGCGTCTTCAGCATGCCGAAGAACTGATGCACGTCGGTGAGCCTGCTCCAACGGTCGCGCAGATCGTCGATGCTGGCCGCCTGCCCCTCGACGTCCGGCTCCTCCTCGCTCGCGCATGCCGACACGGAAACGATCGGCTCCTGGTTCGACGATTCCAGTTCCGCCACCAGCTTCTGGTAGGCGTAGAGGTTCGAGGCGGGCCTCAGATGCACCTTGTGCACCGCCTCGCCCGAAGCATCGAAGAACTGCAGGCTGCGGCGGATGTCGCCGCCGTCGCGCTTCTCGACGGCAAAGCCGTAGGCCCAGACTTTCGGGAAGATGCGCAGGTCGATGTTCTCGCCGAGCACCATGGCGTTGTGGTTGCCGGTGACGACCTTGTCGTAGACGCCGATCTTCTCGTGAACGGCGCTCTCGTTGCGGGTCAGCGCCATCACCTCGCCGACAGCTTCGAGGCCGGTCAGCAAATCGTTGACGCGCGGCTCGACCCGCACGACGCCCTGCCCGCTTTGGGCCGCGACGAGCTCAGCTTCCGAGATGCCGAGCTCGGCGGCAAGGTCGCGCTCGCGCGCTTTCGGATTGTCTTCCCGCGCCCGCCGGATTTCATGCGGTGTGGGTTTCACGCGCTGGTCCATGTGCTTCCCCTGCCTTCAGCCTGTCGTCGGTTGCTGCTTACTTGTTGAGGATCAGCTTGCCCTGGCGGGTGATCTTCAACCGATAGAGCGCGCCATGGTGCTCGATGCCGATCTCGTGCTCGCCTTGGAAAAGCGTGTTGCTGGAGAGCGTCCTCACCGCCAGCGGAACCCGGTCGAAACGGGTGGCAACGTCTTCGGAACGACGGACGCGATAGCGGAAATCGTTTGCGTTGTGCGTGTTCATCTGGGTCGGTCCTTTCCCTGTGCCGGCCACCTGGCCGGACGCCTGCATAAAATGCCGATTCATTTCTTGACTCGAATAATCATGTTTTATAACCAGTGCAATACCGGAGTAAATTAGTCAACATTTAACGCGCCGGATGTGATGAAAAATGCCAGCGAGCCTCGGGCCAGCCAGCAGCGAACCTAGAATCTGGAGTTGGGGCATGGGGTTGGCGAATTGGCAAAGGCTGGGTCTGGCGTATGAGAACGCGGGCTCGGCGCAACGGTCTATGGCAAGGGGAATGGCCGCGCTTCTGGCCGGCGCGGCGGCGATCGCGATCCTGACCCCGCCGGCAAGCGCGCAGCAGGCCGCCCAGGCTGCAAGCGACCAGCAGCAGGCCGATCCTGCAAAGAAGACGGAAGAGACGAAGCCGGCCGAGGCGACGCTGCTCGACAAGATCCTGGTGCTCAGCCGCACCGGCGAGACGGCGATCCAGTCGCTCGCCTCGGCCAGCCATGTCGACCGAGAGCAGCTCGATCGCCGCATGGCGACGACGTCGAACGAGATGCTGCTCGGCGTGCCCGGTGTCGCCGTGCAGGCCGACGCGCGGCGCGTCAGCTCCAGCATCAACATCCGCGGCCTGCAGGATTTCGGCCGCGTCGCGGTCATCGTCGACGGCGCCAGGCAGGATTTCCAGCGCTCCGACCATGGTACGCAGTCGACCTTCTACGTCGATCCAGAGCTTATCAAATCGGTCGACGTGATCCGCGGCCCTGTCGCCAACACCTATGGCTCCGGCGCCATCGGCGGCGTCGTCTTCTTCGAAACCAAGGATGCCGAGGATTTCCTCAAGCCGCAGGAGAGCTGGGCTAGCTCGCTCACCGGCCGCTATGAGAGCAACGGCAAGGGCTGGACCACCAGCGCCAGCGGCGCCTACCGCTTCAACGAAAACTGGGATGTGCTCGGCAACATCGTCTACCGCGATTATGACGACTACAAGAATGGCGGCGGCGACAACGTCGCAGGCACCGGCTTCGACGTGCTGAGCGGCCTTCTCAAGACCACGATCCGCCCGACCGAGAACAGCGAGTTGAAACTCGGCTGGGTCGGCTCCAGCGACGGCTGGACGGAGACCAGCAGCGGCGTGCCGGCCAACGATGTCGACCTGAAGTCGAACACATTTACAGCCCGCTACAACATCACCGACGACGCCAGGAGCTGGCTCGACCTCCACATCAACGCCTCCTACAACAGGACCAATCTCGATCTGACCAGCCTCATCGCGCAAAACCGCTTCGATCCGGAAACCGGTCTTCCCGTCGTATTGCCTGCGGGGTCGACCTCGACCTTCGATGTCGGCACCACCGGCATCGACATCTGGAACACCTCTCGCTTCGAGACCGCCGGCATCGCGCACGAGCTGACCTATGGCGGCGATTGGGTCGGCGACGATGTCGAGACGGGCGGCACCGCCGGCGGCGACAGCTTCTACACGCCCTCCGGCAAGCGCAACGTTTCGGGCGCATATGTTCAGGACAAGCTCACCTGGGAATGGCTCGAGGTCATCACCGGCCTGCGTTACGACAGCTACAGCCTGAAGGATTCGGATAACGAGACGTCCGGCGACAGGCTTTCGCCGCGCATCACCGTCGGCGTCTCGCCCTTCGAAAGCACCAGCCTGTCTGGCCTGCAGTTCTATGGCACCTACGCGGAAGGCTACCGCTCGCCCTCACTGACGGAGACCCTGATCAGCGGCAACCATCCGGCAGGCGTCACCTTCCCGTTCCTGCCCAACCCCAATCTCAAGCCAGAAACCGGCAAGACCGTCGAGTTCGGCGTCAACTACAAGCGGAACGACATTTTCGAAGGCGGCGACGCGCTGCGGCTCAAGGCCGCCTATTTCAACAACGATGTCGAAGACTACATCGACGGCGTCACGCTCTCGGCCTTCGACCCGACCAGCGGCTGCCCGTTCGGTCCCGGCATCCCGATTTGCTTCCAGTACCAGAACTTCGCCAAGGCCAAGATCGACGGCTTCGAACTGGAAAGCGTCTATGATGCCGGCTGGGGTTATGCCGGGCTTTCGGCCTCGATCATCAACGGCCACACCATTTCCTATGAAGGCGAGCGCGCCGACCTTGCCACCATCCCCTCCTCCCAGGTCACCGCGCAGCTCGGCCTTCGTTTCCTCCAGGACAAGCTGACCGTCGGCGGCGAGGTGCAATACAACGGCAAGCCCAAGGGCAACTCCGTGGCCAAGGACTATACGCTGGTCAACGCCTTCGCCAGCTACCAGGCGACCGACAATCTCAAACTCGACTTCCGCGCCGACAACCTGTTCGACGTCAAATACACCAACCCGCTGAACGGCAGCACGACTGCCGTCCTCTACGAACCCGGCATCACGTTGAAGCTGGCGGCGACCATGCGCTTTGGAGGCTGACGACAATGACAAGCTTGACGGGACTGCTTCGTCTGCTGACCTTGTCGCTTGCAGCGGCGCCGGCGTGGGCCCAGTCCTCGCCGGTTCCTCAACTCAACCTCGAACTCAATGCCGCGCAGCCCTCCGACAAGGGCTGCAGGCTGACCTTCGTGGTCAACAACGCGCTCGGCGCCGACCTGTCGAAAACGGCCTTCGAGATCGCCCTGTTCAACGAGGCCGGCGTCGTCGACCGCCTGACCGTACTCGACTTCAAGGACCTTCCCGTAAGCAAGACCAAGGTGACGCGTTTCGATCTTGCCGGCACCGACTGCGCCAACGTCAGCCGCGTGCTGATCAACAGCGCGACCGAATGCGCCGGCGCAAGCGTGGAGCCCGCCGCCTGCATGCGCGGACTGAAGACCTCGACCCGAACCACCATCGCCTTCGGGGTCTGAGACGGCATTGGGGCTGCTTCCCGCATTCAGGCAAGAGACCGTGGCCTGGCCGCTGCTCGGCCTCGGCGCGTTACCTCCGCGGGCAAATGATCTTGATTTGACTTTTGCATGCAGGCCGCTGCAATTTCCGGCCCGCGACATGCAGGAAATCATCCCCCTCTCCGACGCCGGCAGCGAGCTGGCGATAGCGCCGGCCAAGCCGCCTGAACTTGCGCAGGCGGCGGCCCGCAACGGCAAATGGCCCGCTGCCGTCATTGTCTCCTGCATTCTCCACGGCGCCGCGGCGGCGTTCTTTCTGATCTCGCCTTCCAGCACGTTCAAATCGCCGGATTCGGAGCAATCGGAAGGCAGCGACCAGTCCGGAGACAAGGTTGCCGGCAGCGCGCTTGACAGGGATCCGGTGGCGATAAATGTCACGCTGGAGCCAAAGCCGGCCAGGCCGGAGCCGGCAAAGCCGGTCAGACCAGCGCCACCAACGCAGCCTTC
>NZ_RZOJ01000098.1:0-16590 GCF_003998845.1 Mesorhizobium sp. M4A.F.Ca.ET.022.05.2.1
CGCCATAACCGCCGCCGCCCGGCAATTCCAGGATCAGCCGGCGCCCGGCCGGAACATGCTGCCAGCCCTTCGGCCGCATCATCGTGCCGTCGTCCAGCTTGACCACCCCGGCAACGCCGGGCTTGCCGCCATTGCGCCCGCGCGGCGGATGGTTGACGCGGTCGAACATGGCCGAGAAGTCGAATTCATGGCCGTCGGTCGCCTCGATTTCGATGACCTGTCCCAGGCCGCCGCGGAATTCGCCGTCGCCGCCGGAGTCCGGGCGCAGTTCCTTGCGCCAGATAACGATCGGCCCGGTATGCTCCGTCGCCTCGATCGGCATCGTGTGCACGCCCGACGGGAAGGCCGTCGCTGATAGGCCATCAAGCTCGGGGCGGGCGCCCATGCCGCCCGAGTTGAACATCAGCACCTCGGCGCGACGACCCGAACCGCCCGCGACCGGCCGCGCCGAGATGTGGATGTTCCACAGCGCACCGGCGCCTTCCGAGAGGATCTTGCCGGGAAGCGCCTGGGAAATCGCGCCGAGCACGAGGTCTGGGACCATATGGCCGAAGATGTGGCGCAGCGCCACCGGCGCCGGCCGCACGGCGTTCAGGATGTTGACCGGCGACGACACAGTGAAGAAGGCCAGCGAAGCGGCATTGTTCGGAATGTCGGGCGCCACCACGCATTTCAGGGCGTAGCAGGCATAGGCCTTGCTGTAGATGATCGGACAGTTGATGCCCCAGCGGCTCATCGGGTCGGTGCCGGTGAAATCGACCTCGACATGATCATCGCGGACCGAAACCGTGGCGGCAAGCTTGACCGGCTCGTCATAGCCATCGGTCACCAGCTCGTTCGACCAGCTTCCCTTGGGCAGCGCCTTGATGCGGTCGAGCATGGCGTCGCGGGTGCGCGAGAAGATGAAGTCGCCGAGCCCATCCAGCGACGCCAGCCCGATCTCCCTCATCATGTCGACGAGGCGCCGGTGGCCGACCTCGTTGCAGGCGGCCAGCGAATAGAAGTCGCCGACCACCTGGTTCGGTTCGCGGACATTGGCGCGCAGCAACCGGACGAGGTCGAGATTGACCTTGCCCTTTTCCGCGAACTTCATGATCGGGATCTGGATGCCTTCCTCGTAAACCGACTTGGCGTCGGCGCCGAAGCCGCGCCCGCCGACATCCACGACATGCGCCGTGCAGGCGAAGAACGCCACCAGCTCGCCGTTCAGGAACGACGGCGACACCATGGTGATGTCGTGCAGATGGCCGGTGCCCTGCCAGGGATCGTTGGTGACGTAGGTGTCGCCCTCGAACATCTCCTCGCGCGGGATCGCGTTCATGAAATGCAGCACGGCCTCGGCCATGGTGTTGACGTGGCCAGGCGTGCCGGTGACCGCCTGCGCCAGCATCTGGCCGCGCGGGTCGAACACGCCCGCCGACAGGTCGCCGGACTCGCGCACCGAGGTCGAAAAAGCGGTGCGAAGTAGGGTAAGCGCCTGCTCCTCGACCACCGAGATCAACCGGTTCCACATCACCTGCATGCGGATTTCGCCAATGTCGCTCATGCCTGGCTGCCTTTGCGGATGAGAAGGATCGCGCCGTCGCTCTGGATGACGGCATCGAAGCTGGTGGTGATGACGGTGGAGGTCTCGCGCTCGACGATGACCGCCGGCCCGGCCACGCGATCGCCGGCGCAAAGCGTCTCACGGTCGATGATGCCATAGGTCTGCGGCGCGCCGCTCGCCGGATCGAAGACTGCCCGGGTGATGACTGCCTCACTCGACCGCTTGCCGGCGGTAAGTTCATGCCTGGCGACGGCCGGGCGAACATCCGTCGCCTTGACCGACCAGGTGACGATCTCGATCTCCAACCCGTCGAGCCCTTCGATGGCGCGGCCGAAGAAGCGCTGGTAGTTCGTCTCGAACAGCTCCTTCAGCCTTGCTACGGCATCGTCGCCGAACGGCTCGTCCGCCAGCGCCACGGGAATTTCCCAGCCCTGGCCGGCGTAGCGCATGAAGGCGGTGATCTCGCAGACGATCCTGCCGCTGGCGCCGGTTCGCACGAAGCCCTCGGCCGACGCCTTGAGATCGGCGAGCAGGGCGTTGACCTCGGAAGGCTTGAACCGCGACAGCCGCGTCAGCTTAGAGGCCAGCGCCTCGTAGCCGAACGGCGCCTTCAGGAAACCGATCGCCGACCCGACGCCGGCGCCCTTGGGGACGATGCACTGGTCGATGCCGAGCTTCTCGCACAGCCTTGCCGCGTGGAGGGGCGCGGCGCCGCCGAAGGCGATCATCAGATTGTCGGAGATGTTCTTGCCGTTTTCGACGGCATGGACGCGGGCGGCATTGGCCATGTTCTCGTCCACCACTTCGCAGATGCCGAAGGCGGTCGACATCGCGTTGAGTGACAGCCGCTCGCCGACGTCGCGCAGGATCGCCTGCTCGGAGGCAGAGGTATCGAGCTTGATCGCGCCGCCGGCGAAATTGTCAGGATCGAGCTTGCCGAGCACAAGGTCGGCGTCGGTGATCGCCGGACGCTTGCCGCCGCGGCCGTAGCAGGCCGGACCTGGCTCCGATCCGGCGCTTTCGGGCCCGGTCTGGATGCGGCCCATGGCGTCGACCCAGGCGATGGAGCCGCCGCCGGCACCGATCTCGATCATCTCGATCACGGGAATAGAGATCGGCATGCCCGATCCCTTGCAGAAGCGGTAGGTGCGCGCCACCTCGAAGGTCCTTGCCGTGCGCGGCGCATAGTCCTCGATCAGGCAGATCTTGGCGGTGGTGCCGCCCATGTCGTAGGAGACGACCTTTTCCAGGCCGAAGCGCCTGGCGATGTCGGCCGCGAAGATGGCGCCGCCGGCCGGTCCGGATTCGACCAGCCGCACCGGGAATTCCGAGGCGGTCTCCACTGAGATCAGGCCGCCGCCCGAATGGATCATGAACACCGGGCAGTCGGCGCCCATCTCCTTCAGGCGGATCTGCAGGCGGGCGAGGTAGTCGGCCATCTGCGGCCGCACATAGGCGTTGGCGCAGACCGTGTTGAAGCGCTCGAACTCGCGCATCTGCGGCGACACCTCGGCGCTGATCGAGATCGGGATGCTAAGTTTTCGCGAGAGGACTTCGCGGGCACGGCGCTCGTGGTCCGGATTGGCGTAGGCATGGATGAAGCCGATCGCCACCGAGCCGAAATTGGCCGCCGCGATCCGATCAGCGATTTCCTCCAGCGCTGCCTCGTCGAGCGGCTGCAACTCCTGGCCTTCGGCGCCGATGCGGCCCTTGACCGTGAAACGGTCCTCGCGCGGGATCAGCGGCGTCGGCAGTTGCAGGTTGAGATCATACTGTTCGAAGCGGTTCTCCGTCCGCATCTCGATCACGTCGCGGAACCCCTCGGTCGTGACCAGCGCGGTCCTCGCGCCGCGCCGCTCGATCAGCGCATTGGTCGCCAGCGTCGTGCCGTGGATGATGATGCCGATTTCGGAAGGCGAGATGCCGGCATCGCGGGTCACGATGGCGATGCCGTCTAGGATCGCCTGCTCGGGCGCCGAATAGTTGGTCAGCACCTTGGTCGAGAACAGCGTCCCCCTGATGTCTAGGGCGATGTCGGTGAAGGTGCCGCCGATGTCCGCGCCGAGACGGATGTCGTCAGTTCTGGAGGTCATGCCTTGGCCTTCTGGGAAGCGAGCGCGGCGTCGCGCATCTGGGAAAGGGTCTGCCGGGGCGTGAGCGCTTCGGGCGAAATGGCGATGTCGAGAACGGCGCCGGTCGCGGAGCTAAGCGCGCGGCCGAACGAGGCGGCGAAATCTTCCGTCGACTCTACCCGCTCGGCGTGGAAGCCATAGGCCATCGCCAGCGTCACGAAGTCCGGGTTCTCGAGCGAGGTCCCGGAAACGCGGGCCGGATAGTTGCGCTCCTGGTGCGCGCGGATGGTGCCGTAGATGCCGTTGTTGAGGATCAGCACGATCGGCTGCGCGCCCGCCTGCATGGCGGTTCCGAGTTCCTGGCAGTTCATCTGGAAGTCGCCGTCACCGGCAAAGCAGACGACCGTTCGCTGCGGAAACGCGACCTTGGCCGCGATCGCCGCCGGCAGGCCGTAACCCATCGCGCCCGACTGCGGAGCAAGCAGCCGCGCCTCCGGCCCGAACTTGAAGAACTTGTTCGGCCATACCGTGAAATTGCCGGCGCCGTTGGTGAGGATGACATCGGCCGGCAAGGTGTCGCGCAGCCAGGCGGCAACCTGCACCATGTCCACCGGGCCGGGCTGGACGGGCGCCGCGAATGTGTCTTCATAGGCCTTGCGCGCGGATGCCCGCCAGTCGGCCCAGCCGCCTTTGACCGGGGTCAGCGCCTTGGCAAAGGCGTTCGGGCCGGCATGGATGCCGATCGTCGGCACATAGATCTTGCCGATCTCGCGGTCGGAGCCATGCACATGGATCAGCTTTTGCCGCGGCACCGGTACCGACAGCAGCGTGTAGCCGTCCGTCGTCATCTCGCCGAAGCGGACATTGATAGCCAGGATCACGTCCGCTTCGCGGATCAGGTTCCTGACATGCGCTACCATGCCGACGCCGGCCTCGCCGACGAAGACCGGCGAATGATTGTCGAACCGGTCCTGATAGCGGAAGGCCGCCACGACAGGGATGTCGGAGGCCTCGGCGAAAGCCTGCAGCGCTGTGCGTCCCTCCGCCGTCCAGTTGGTGCCACCCATCAGCAGCACCGGCCTTTCGGCTCCCGTCAACAGCTTGAACGCCGAGGCGAGCGCTTCCGCTGACGGTGCCGGCTCGAAGATCGCGGCCGGCCCGGTGAGCGGCGCGGCCTCGGTCAGGGTGGTGAGCATGTCTTCAGGCAGCGCGATCACAACCGGGCCGGGCCGCCCGGTCAGGGCGGTGGTCCAGGCCCGCGCCACGATCTCCGGCAGACGCGAGACGTCATCGATCTCGACCGCCCATTTGGCGACCGTTCCGAACACCGCGCGGTAGTCGATCTCCTGGAAGGCCTCGCGCCCTTTCATGTCGGTGCCGACCTGGCCGACGAAGAGGATCATCGGAGAGCTGTCTTGCATGGCCGTGTGCACGCCGATGCTGGCATTGGTCACGCCCGGGCCGCGCGTCACGAAGCAGATACCGGGCGAGCCCGTCAGCTTGCCATAGGCGGAGGCCATGAACGCCGCGCCGCCCTCGTTGCGGCAAAGCACGTAGTCGAGCTTGCCATGGGTGTCGTGCAGCGCGTCGAGGACGGCGAGATAGCTTTCGCCGGGAACGCCGAAGCTCTTGCTCGCGCCAAGCGCGATCAGGCACTCGACAAGAAGGTGACCGCCATTGCGGACCATGCTTCGGCATCCTCACGATTGGCGGCAAGCGGATCGAGCCTGCCTCTTCGGATCTATACCTGCACGCAGGCAGGCCGGGACGAAATCAAGAAATGCGGTCCATTCGAAAGTTTTTCTTTACAGTGGCGGGCGCACCAGAACGCCGGGGTTCATGGTGCCCTTTGGATCGAGCGCGCCCTTCAGCCGCGCCATCAGGTCCCGCTCCACCGCATCGCGATTGCGATCGGCCATGGCGATCTTGGCGCGGCCAAGCCCATGCTCGGCTGCGAAGCTGCCGCCCATCTCCGTGGCGAGCGCCGACAGTGCTTCGGCCAACCGCCCGGCCTTGCCGTCGAAATCGGCACGGCCTTCCGGCGGCGACAGATTGTAGTGGATGTTGCCGTCGCCGAGATGCCCGAACGGGTTGATCCGCACGCCGGGCAGGATGTCTTGGCAGACCCGGGCGCCCGCCTCGATGAAACGGGCGATGGCGCCCGGCGGCACCGAGATGTCATGCTTGAGCTGCTCGCCCTCCAGCCGCTGTCCCTCCGGCTGTTCCTCGCGCAGTCGCCAGAACTGGGCTCGGTGCGCGCCCGATGTCGCCAGCGCGCCGTCGAGCACCAGGCCTTGCTCCATGCCCCATTCCAGCGCCGAGTTCAGGATTTCGTCCAGGGGAACCCGAAGCGAACCCGAAGCCAGCTCGACGAGCAGATAGACGTCTCCCCTTGTCTCCAACTGGTAGGCGAGATCGGGCACATGCCTTAGCGCCAGCTCCAGGCCGAGATCGCAGAAGAATTCGAGCCCGGTGAGGAATTCGCCGGCCTCGCCGCGCAGGAAAGCGCCGAAGGAGACGGCGGCGGCAAAGTCGGGCAGGACCAGGAGTGCGCCCGCCTGCTGTTTTGGCGTCGGGTAGAGCCTGAGCCCCGCGCGCGTCACGATGCCGAGCGTGCCTTCCGCGCCGCAGAACAGTTTGCGCAGCTGATAGCCGGCATTGTCCTTCTGCACCGCGCGCAGCCCGTCCCACACCACCCCGTCCGGGGTCACGACCTCGAGCCCGAGCACCAGGTCCTGCATCATGCCGTAGCGGAATGCGAGGCTGCCGCCGGCATTGGTGCCGATCAGGCCGCCGATCCTGGCGCTGCCTTCCGCTCCGAGATGCATCGGGAACATCAGGCCGTGTGGCTCCAGCGCCTCGTGCAGCGCGGCGAGCACGACGCCTGCCTCGACGATGATCGAGCCGCTATCGAGATCCGGTTTGCCGATCGCCGCCATGCGCGACAGCGAGACGATCACCGCGTTGGGCTGCTCCGCGACGGCGCCACCGCAAAGCCCGGTGTTGCCGCCTTGCGGCACCACCGCCAGCCCAGCCTCCCGACACACGTTGATCACCGCAGCCACTTCGGCGGTGCTCGCCGGTCTGGCGACGCCAAGCGGCGCCACGCCGTAGCGGTTGAGCCAGTCGCGCTGGTAGGGCTCGGCATCGCTGCCCAAAAGCCAGCCTTTCGGCCCGAGAATCTCGCTCAGCAGGGCGGTGGGATCAGTCATCGAAATACCTGGGAGATAGCTGGCGGCGTGCAGCTGCGGAACGTTGCACCTTCCCGAATGCCGTTCAATGACCCAGCACTTGCGACAGGAACTGCCGCGTGCGCTCGTTCTCGGAGCCGGCGAAGAATTGCTCCGGCGGCGCCTGCTCGACGATCTCGCCGGCGTCCATGAAGATCACCCGGTCGGCGACCCGGCGCGCGAAGCCCATCTCATGCGTGACGCAGATCATCGTCATGCCTTCGGAGGCGAGCGTGACCATGACGTCCAGCACTTCGGAGATCATTTCCGGATCGAGCGCCGAGGTCGGCTCGTCGAACAGCATGATCTGCGGCTGCATGCAAAGGGCACGCGCGATCGCCACCCGCTGCTGCTGGCCGCCGGAGAGCTGGCCGGGAAACTTCATCGCCTGCTCGGGGATGCGGACCTTCTCCAGATAGCGCCGTGCGGTCGCCTCGACCTCCGCGCGCGGCTGCTTGCGCACGATCATCGGCGCAAGCATGCAGTTCTCCAGCACCGTCATATGCGGGAACAGGTTGAAGTGCTGGAACACCATGCCGACCTCCCGCCTGATCTCGTCGATGTTGCCGACATCGTCGTTGAGTTCGGTGCCGAGCACGGTGATGCGGCCGCCATTGTGCTGCTCGAGCCGGTTGATGCAGCGGATCATGGTGGACTTGCCGGAGCCGGAGGGACCGCAGACGACGATCCTCTCTCCCCGCCCCACGGAAAGATCTATGTTCCGCAGCGCGTGGAAGGCGCCGTAATATTTGTCGAGGTTCTCGATGCGGACCGCGGGCCCGCCGGATTCACCCGAATTGCCTATCGTCATGCGGGCCTCCCTAGCGTTCGCCGACCGACATGCGGCGCTCGAGAAAGGCGCCGTAGCGGGACAGGCTGAAAACGAAGACGAAGTAGATGAAGGCGATGAAGGCGTAGACCTCGACATAGGCGAAGCGCCACTCGCCGGTTCCGTAGGCGGCGTTGCCCGACGCCAGGATCTCGAAGAAGCCGACAATGACCACCAGCGAGGTCTCCTTGAACGAGATGACGAACTGGTTGATCGTGGCCGGCAGCGCGTTGCGCATGGCCTGCGGCAGAAGGATGCGGCCGATGCGCTGCCAATAGCTCATGCCGAGTGCCATGGCGGCCTCTTCCTGTCCGTTGGGAACGCCCTGCAGGCCGCCTCTGACGATCTCCGCCTGGTAGGCGGAGAAGAACAGGGCCGAGCCCAGGATTACCCGGTACAGCTTGTCGCCCGCCAGCCACTGCGGCAGCGCGAACGGCAGGACGATGGCGAAGGTGAAGAGGATCGAGATCAGCGGCAGCGAGCGGACCGAGTCGATGATGATGCCGGTGGTCCGCGATATCCACGGCAGTTCCGACCGGCGCAGCAAGGCCAGGCAGATCGCCAGCGGGAAGCCGATCAGGCAGGTGGTCACGAAGATGAAGAGGGTCAGCGCCAGCCCGCCCCATGCTTCCTCGCCGACATAGGCGAGGCCAAGTACCCCGCCCTTCATCAGCATGTAATAGAGGGCCGTTCCGGCGCCCCAGACCAGCGCGATGCGGCGCCCGGTCCAGAAGGCCGGCATGCAACTCAGCACCGTCATCACCACCACGGCGACGCAGGCGAGCGCCGAGCGCCATTGCTCCTCAAAGGGATAAAGGCCGAACAGGATGATCCGCCATCTTGCGGCGATGACCGACCAGCAGGCTCCCGCCGCCGCCTGGCAGGCTTCAGGGCCGCCGCTTGTCGTGAAAACAGCTGAGAAGATCGCCCAGTTGAGCAACTTCCAGGCAAGGAAGACCATTACCGCCAGGGAGATCAACGACAGCAGCGCCTGAACTGGCGTCGCAAAGAAGCGCCGCTTCAGGTCCTCGATCCTCCTGGGAGCAGGTGGCGCGACAAAGACCATTTCCATCTCTCACCCCCTCAGTTGATTGCCCTTGAGGGCAATAGCCTTGTTGATGCGGTTGAACACTGCGGCGAGGCTGAGGTTGATGGTCAGGAAGCCCGCCATCAAAATACCGATCGCCTCAAGCGTCTGGCCGGAATGGTTGATGGTCAGCGCCACGATCATGAAGAAGTCGGTGAAGCCGACTGCGATGCCCATCGTCGTCGCCTTGATCAGCCAGACATACTGGTTGGCGAGGATCGGCAGCATGGCGCGCAGAGCAAGCGGCAGCTTGACCAGCGTGAAGACCCGCCATGGGCTGAGCCCCAGGGAGAGTGCCGCCTCCACCTGGCCCTTGCCGACGGCCTTGAAGCCGCCGCGGACGATCTCGGCGATGTAGGAGCCGCCATAGATGGCGATGGCGACCGCGAGCGCGGAAAACTCTGGTGGGATGCGCAGGCCGCCCCTTAGGTTGAGGCCTTGCAGGGCAGGGAAGTCGAGCAGCGGCGCATCTGGCAGACGACCGACGATCAGGATGAGGACCGCGCAGGCAAGCGCCGTTGCCATGCCGGCGAGCTGGATGGTGCGGCGCTCGCCGACCGGTTGGCTGAGCCGCGATGTCCGGCCAAGCCAGACCGGCAGCACGACAGCGGCGATCACCGACAAAATGGCCAGCGCCATTGCCACGCCGCCGACATTGGGAGCAGGGAGGTAGAGCCCGCGGCTGGTCAGCAGCATGCCCCAGGCTTCGTGCGCGGCGCGCGGCGTCGGCAGGTGCGTGATGATCGCGTACCAGAAGAAGACCTGGAGGATCAGCGGGATGTTGCGGAAGACATCGACATAGGTTCGGCCGAGCAGCCGCGCCAATTCGTTGGAGGACGTCCGCGCCAGGCCGACGATCGTCCCGACGACCGTTGCCAGCAGCAGTCCGACGCTGCCCAGGAACAGGGTGTTGACGATGCCGATAAGGAAGAACCACCAGTAGGGGTCGTTGGCTGTGGCGGGCAGGAGCGAGAAGTTCACGTCCCAGCCCGTCGATTTGTACAAGAAGTCGAATCCCGAAGTGATCCCTTGTTCAGCGAGGTTGCGCCGCGCGATCATCACGCCGGCAAGCACAAGTGCTGCAAGCGAGCCGACATAGAGAACCTGCAACAAAACGTTGCGGACCCTCTGATTTCTCAGCAGGCTGACCATATGCCAATCTCCCGAATTGCCGCCGGTTCCACCCGGCAAGACCGGGCGGAACTCAGAGCGGGACGCGTTAAGAACGGTCAGTCGATGACCAGCGGGAACAGGACGCCGCCATTGTTCCAGAGGTTGGTCAGGTCACGATCCATCTTGTAGGGCGACTCCTTGCCGAGATCGCGATCGAAGATCTCCGCGTAGTTTCCGACCTTCTTGATGACGTTGTAGGCCCAGTCGTCGGGAAGCCCGAGACCCTTGCCCATGCCCGGTGCCGCACCCAGAAACTTCGCGACTGCCGGCGAGGTGGGCTTGGCCTTGATCTCGTCGACATTCTTCGACGTGATGCCTTCCTGCTCGGCGAAGAGCAGGGCGGTGAGCGTCCAGTTGGCGACGTCGACCCAGTTATCGTCTCCCTGACGCACGATCATGACTTCGGGTTCGACCGCAAGCACGTCGGGCAGGATCACGTGATCGTCGACCTTGCCCTTGGCCACGCGCGCGATTGCAAGGACCGGCCCCCACTGGGCGTACATGTCGCAGCGACCCGAGAAGTATGCCTGCTCGAGCTCTTCCGTCTTTTCGATGACGACCGGTTCCAGCTTGATCCCGACCTTCTGCGCATAGGCGGCGACCTGCTGCTCGATGGTCGTGCCGGCGGGAATGCAGATCGTGCCACCATCGGCGTCCTTGAGCGACTTGAGGTTGAGCTCCTTGTGCGCCATCACCTTGGTCGTGCCCAGATAATAGGACATGGAGAACTGCAGGCCGAGCTCGGTGTCGCGGCTGAGCGTGCCGCCCGAGGCCTTGATGATAATGTCGACATCGCCCGATTGCAGCGACGGCCAGCGCTGGGCCCAGCTGATCGGAACGACCTTCAGTTTTGCCGGGTCGCCGAACACAGCCGTGGCCACCGCCCGGCAGAGGTCGATGTCCATGCCCTTCCAGTTGCCCTTGTCGTCGACCTCGGCGAAGCCGAGATAGGAGCCGTCATGGCCGGTGCAGTTGAGCAAGCCGCGTGCCTTGACGGTTTCGAGCGTCTTGCCGCCCGCGGCCTCGGCCGGCGCCGCGAAATGAACCAGGCCAACGGCCAGGGCCGCAGCCCCCCATTGCATCATTTTCATGGTGTTGTCTCCACTGTTGAGGTTGTTCAGTTTCTTGTTTTTGTTGGAGTCCGAAACAGCGTTCGGAACTCGGTCGCGAAGCCGCTTCCTAGTCGGAAAGCGGGGTCGGTTTCGGCAAGGAAATCTTGAGGTCGCTTCGCCAGTCCTGCTGCGCCAGCCATCGGTGCAGCGCGGCCACAGCCTTCACACGCAGATGCCCGCGCGGGACGACAAGGTAGAAGCCGGGGACTTCCTCCGGCTTCATGTCGGCAATGGCGTCGCGGCCGATCGGCGCAACGAGCGCGCCCGACCGGAAGTCTTCCTCGGCGTCGATGACGGAAACCAGGCCCACGCCGATGCCTTGCAAGGCCGCCCGGCGCATGGTTGCCGCATCGTCGAAGCTGATGCTGCGGTCACCATCTGTCAGCTCCACCCCCAGGTGCCGCAATATATCCGGCCACAGGCGCTTCGACTTGACGGTGTCGAGCAGCGTGAACTTCGTCAGGTCGTGCGCCGACTTGATCTTCTCGCCGATCGCCGGCGTGCAGCAGATGATCTTCGGGTCCGGCACCAGCAGCGTCGTGTCGTAGTCGGGCCAGCTGCCGTAACCCCACTGCACTGTCATATCGATGTCGTCGCGCCCGAAATCCGGCAGGTCGACCATCGTCGTCAGGCGCAGGTCGGCGCCCGGCAGGATCTCGCGGAACAGCGAAAGCCTGGGCAGCAGATAGTGGGTGGCGAAATACGGGCTCGCATTCAGGTTGATGCGATCCCGGTAGTTCGACTTGGTGACGCGGCGGACGCCTTCCGAGAACTCGTCGAAGCCGGCCTTGACGTAATGCGACAGCAGGATCGCCGATTCCGTCAGTTCGATCGATCGGCCCTTGCGCTCGAACAGCGTCACCTGCAGCGTGTCTTCCAGGAGCTTGATCTGTTGGCCGACCGCCTGCGGCGTCACCAGCAGTTCGTCGGCCGCCTGCCGGAAGCTCTTGTGCTGCGCGACGGCATGGAAGACCCTGAGCGCATTGAGCGAGGGAAGGCGAAGCTTGCCGGTCATCGTGAATTCCGCCTCCTCTTTGCTTGGGCTCCGTCGATCATGCACTGCTGTATTTTCCGCCGCCGGCGGCTGCGGAATGTCGCCTCATGCGTAGATATAACCACCTGAAACGATTACGTTTTCGCCGGTCATGTAGGTATTCTTGGGGCCGCCGGTCATCAGCACCCACTCGGCGATCTCGGTGGGCTCGGCGCCGCGGCCGAGCGGGCTTGCCTTGGCCAGTTCCTCGAGGAAGCCGAGGGCTTTTGCCTTCTCCGTCGCCATGCCGGCCGGCGCCACCGAATTCACCAGGATGCCGTCCTTGGCGACGTGATGGGCGAAGGACCGCGTCAGGCTGACGACGGCAGCCTTGGTCGCCGCATAATGGGCGTTCTGCGGATGCGCCTTGAACGCATCCACCGAGGTCAGGTTGACGATCCGCCCGCGCACTTGCGCTTTCGGCTCCTGCGACTGCATGTGGCGGACGGCCGCCGCCATCATGTGGTAGGTGCCCTTGATGTTGATGCCATTGGAGGCGTCCCACTCCGCGTCGGTGATCTCGAGCAGTGGGCGGCGCGGGTAGATCGCGGCGCAGTTGATCAGCGTGTCGACGCGCCCGAGCTTCGAGACGATGGCCTCGAAAGCGGCGTGGCACTGCGGGCCGACCTGGATGTCGCAGGTCGCAGACGCGGTCGGCAGGCCCTTGGCCTTGGCCGGCTCCAGCGCGCTCTCGGCCGCGTCCTGGTTGATGTCGATGATGCCGATCTTTGCCGCCCCGGCCTCCACGGCCATCCGTGCCAAAAGCGCGCCGAGGCCGGCGCCGCCACCAACGATGAGAACGGAAAGGTCTTTCATCCTATTTTCCTTGCTTGCTGCCGCTTGGGCTGGTCGGCCGGGTCGGCATGATGTCGAAGCGGGTTACGTCGGCCCATGCGGGCAGGCCGAGCAGCGTGACGACCATGCTCGCTACGTCGTCCGGCTGCACGGCGACGTTCCCGGCGTACATGGCGGCCCGGGCCTGGGCGTCGAGTATGTCCTTGTAGAGCTGCGTCTCGACGCGGCCGGGCACGATTTCGGTGACACGTATGCCGTGAGGGGAGAGGTCGGCGCGCAGCGCGGCGGCAAAGCCGGCTATCGCCGCCTTGGTGGCCGAATAGACGGCGACGTTCGGAAATGCCGCATGGCCGGCGGAAGACCCGGTGAACAGAATGTGCCCCGACTGCCGCTCGCGCATCTGCGGCACGACGAGGCGGGTGAGCAGGATTGCCGAGCTAACGTTGACCTCGAGCGCGGTGTCGATGTCGGCGATCTTCATGTCGGCGAAATTGCCGAGCGGCGGCATGATCCCGGCATTGTTGATCAGCACGTCGATGGTGAGATCGGCCACGACCGATTCCAGCGCCTCGCGGTCCGTGACGTCGACGGCGATCGGCACGATGCCCGGTCGCTCGGCCTGCAACTCCTTGAGCGCGGCCTGGCTGCGCCCGACGGCATAGACGTCGTAACCCGCGTCGCTCAACGCGACCGCGATGGCCCGCCCTATGCCGCTCGTCGCACCTGTGATGAAGGCTGTCGTCACGTGGACTTTCCCCGATTGCCTGGCTTTCACTGTGCGGCTTTGACCGGTGCCGCGAAACCAAGAAAACCAGCAAAAAGGAAAGATAAATTTTCGAAAGCCTTTTTGGCCGGCTGGAATTTCCAACGCGCCTGCGCGGCCGCGAAACCTGCAAACCCAGGCAAAGCAAAGCTTTCAGGGCGTGAACCTGGGCTTTCGGCCGCCGATCGAGCAAAAACATGGCTTTCGCGAACGCCCGGCCGGCGAACGGGCGCCGCATCGAAGGTGGCGAAGCCTATCCGGCCGTCGGCACGGGCTTGCTCATCTCGGTGAACAGCGCCGCCGCCGCCGCCTTCTGCTCGGCGTCGGTCGCCTCGACGCCCGAGGCCCGGGCGAGCGCGCGCACCCGGCCGAGACTGTTGTGCAGGTGCTTGCGCATGGCCTGGCGGGCGGCGCGGCCGTCCTGCCTTTCGATGGCATCGACGATTGCCTTGTGCTCGCTGTGGATGCGCGCGTAGTAGCTGTCCTTGAGCGCGGGTTCCACCATATAGCCGAGTTGGAAGCGCGGCACGATCATCGGCCTGAGATAGGCCAGGAAGCCGTGGATGAATTCATTGCGCGCGGCCTTGGCGATCGCCAGGTGGAAATCATAGTCGTAGTGGATCTGGACGACGGCGGGATCCGCCTGCTGGGCGTCAACCTGCTCCATTACGGCCCGGATCGCGCCCGCCTCTGCTTCGCTCCGCCGTTCGGCGCAGAGCCCGGCGGACTCGACCTCGACGCTCAGCCTGAGTTCCAGCAGGGCGATGGTCTCCGGCAAGGTCCTCAGCGCCTCGTCAGGTATCGAGAAATTGCGCGGCGCCGGCGTCTCGCTGACGAACATGCCGCGTCCCTGCTGCGGCACCACCATGCCGTCGGAACGCAATCGCGCCACCGCTTCCCGCACCACGGTGCGGCTGACGTCGTATGCCGCGCACAGCTCCGCCTCGGTCGGCAGCTGCGCGCCGGGAGGCAGCCGGCCGGAACGGATCTTCTCGGACAGGCTCTCGGCCACGACGGTGGACAGCGGCTTGCGCTTCGTCATCAGTCTCCCTCTCGCCCGATTCGGGATGATGCCCGAACCGGCAGAACCATTCAAACCGCCGCGGTGACGATCAGCTCGACCAGCATGCCGGGCTTCGCCATCCGGCCCTCGCCGGAAGAGCGCGCCGGCGCGTGTTGCTTCGGCATCCAGGCGTCCCAGACCGTGTTGACCTCGTCGAAGTCTCTGATGTCGTCGAGCCACATCTGGACGTGAAGGATGCGGTTCTTGTCCGTGCCGGCCTTGGCAAGCAGCGCATCGATCTTGCCGAGCACCTCGTGCATCTGGTCGGCCGCGGACTGGCCGGGTTGGGCGACCTGGCCGGTGAGATAGAGCGTGCCGTTGTGGATGACACCGTGGTGGATGCGGGTGTCGAAGTCAAAGCGCTGGATATCGCCCACTGGATCGTCCTTGTCAGATTGCCGGCGTCTGCCGGATCGGGTTGCCTTGCAGATATTGCGCGTAGGGCGCCTGAACGAGCCAGCCGGCGTCGACGGGCAGGGTGACGCCGGTGATCGACGCGGCGCGCTCGGAGCAGAGGAACAGCGCGGCCTCGGCGACATCGCGCGGCTCGACGAAGCGGCGCAGCGCGGTGGTGGCCTGTATGGCTTCCGGGTTGCGCTCACCCTTGGCGATCTTCGCTTTCAGCCCGTCCGAAAGCGTGTAGCCCGGCGCCACCGCATTGACGCGAACGCCGTGCGGGCCGAGTTCGGCCGCAAGGATCTGCGTCAGCGCCAGCACCGCATGCTTTCCGGGTGTGTAGGCCGGCAGTGACAGCGGCGCGAAGGAGGCGAGCGAGCCGACATTGAGGATCGCGCCGCGCCCGGCGGCCGACATCAGCCGGCCGAATGCTTGGCAGCCAAGCAGCGTGCCGCGATAGTTGATCCGCCACATCTTCTCGTCCTCGTCCAGGTCCTGGTCGAGCACGTGCTTGCCGCTCTGCAGGACGCCGGCGCAGTTGACGACGACATGCGGCGTGCCGAGCACCCCCACGACGGCTTGCGCCAGCGCCTCGACGGAGGCGGGATTGCCGACGTCGGTCTGGACAAACAGGGCACGCGGCGCGCCCGCCGTCTCGCAGGCGAGAGCCGTCTCCTTGCCTCGTTCGGAGTCCCTGCCGGCGACGACCACCTGATAGCTGTCCTCGGCGAAACGCAGGGCGATCGCGCGCCCAATGCCGGAAGTGCCGCCGATGATGACGGCGGTCAAAGCCTCAGCCATGATGGCGTTCCTTGCGCTCGATATCGAAGAATTCGGCCATGGCTTCCACCTGGAAATCCATCATCGGGCGTCCGGGCTGGATGCGGCAGCCGATCTCCTTCGCCGCCTTGAGCAGCGCCGTCTCGGCCGGCTCCATGATAATGTCGACCACCGTCATCTCCGGCGTCAGCTTGCTAACATCCAGCGGCAACGGATCGCTCGCTTTCAGCCCGGACGGCGTCGCGTTGATCGCCATGTCCATGCCTGACGGATCGGGCTCGCCAACCTCGATGCGGCAGTTCGGAAACGCCCTGCCGACCAGCGCGGCGAGTTTCCCGGCGCGATCCGTGTCGATGTCGGCCAGCCGGATCTCCGCCGCGCCTTCCTCGGCCAGGCAGTAGGTCAGCGATGCCCCGGCGCCGCCGGCGCCGACCTGCAGTATGCGCCGGCCGGCAATCGGATGCCCGCCTGCCTTCAGCCCGTCGATGAAGCCGACGCCGTCGAAATTGTCGGCGTACCAGCTTCCATCCGGCAGCCTGCGCACGGAATTGGCGCTCTGCACCCGCGCGGCGCGATCGTGAGCAGCTCCATGATAATGTCGACCACCGTCATCTCCGGCGTCAGCTTGCTAACATCCAGCGGCAACGGATCGCTCGCTTTCAGCCCGGACGGCGTCGCGTTGATCGCCATGTCCATGCCTGACGGATCGGG
>NZ_RZOJ01000099.1:0-16570 GCF_003998845.1 Mesorhizobium sp. M4A.F.Ca.ET.022.05.2.1
CATCCTCTGCCGGGTTCACCCAACATTTTTCCATTACGCCGATCAGGCCGCCCGCCATTCTCGCGGCCTTATTCAATCTGGCCTGGTCCATTCTGGCCAAGAAATTGATGTTGCTCTGCTCTCCTTGTCCTGCAGAGGCAGACGACATTGCGAAGCAAATACCGACGATGGATACCGCGAAAGCGTGCCCGAGTTTCATTCTTCCCCCGAATTGAATCCAGTAATGCAGGTTTGCACATCAGCTGAAGAACCCGCGAACGCGTGCCTGTTGATCAACCTTACGTAGAATATTTTCCGTTCACAACTACAGGAGCAAGCAATGTCGACACGCTGCGCAACCATCATATCCGATGGCGATGGGCAGGAAATCGTCAACGCCATCGCCGAGATCGAAAGTGCCGCGCCTCAGGTCGGGTTCGGCACGGTCGAGAAAGTCGCCGACGGCGTTCTCATCGGCATCGTGCGCGGCGGCCCGGTAAGCGCGGTCGGTGGTTTCGGCTTCCCCTAAGGAGCCGTAGTCGCTGATGAGCACAACGTCGGTGTCGCGCGTGCGGAGCCGAAGGACAAGGGTGACCAAGACGCGTGGCAAGGCCATGGATATCAAGCCGGCCGACGAACCCGCTAAGGATGGCGAAGCGGGCAACAGCACTGTCGGCGCCGATGCCAAGGCCGGCGAGTAAAACTGGCTACCCGCGATCGAAAAGGGTCGCGGCTTCGCCACCAGGTTCATCCGCCATACCAGCGCCAAAAGGTAACGACATCTGGAAGGGCGCCCAGCCGGCGAAAGCCTATCTTCGCCACGGTTGAAGATCTGTGGGCGGCAGCAGTCGAATATTTCGAATGGGTCGAGGCACCCCCCTGTGGGAGGCCAGGCCCTTCGCGTATCAGGGTGACGTCTGGATCCGCAGTTGTGCAAACTTGAGCGAGGCGCCTATTGGGGGTTCGAGTCGGGAGACCGCTACATCGCGAGACCCGCTATCGAAGAAGCATTCTTCTGCTATCGGCGATGCCCTGCATAGCCCGTAACGTCGCCGAAGATCGATCGAAATTGGGTGGCATGGCCCCCACGGTCTCGATATGCCAACTGCCCCTCACGGCGCACCGGAGGGGCGCTGCTTGAACCACAATCGTGCGCACATCGCACATAGATGCTATCAATGAAGATGCGCAGGGAGGGCGAACAATCGAATGGAAAATGAGGACAGGTCGCCAACCACATCTGATCGGCGAATCGCCTTGCTCATCGATGCTGACAATGTGTCCCACGGCAAGATCGCAGCGATACTGGCGGAACTTTCAAAATACGGCACGGCCAATATCCGTCGCGCCTATGGCGATTGGGCAAGCGCCAATCTCAGGAACTGGAAAGACAAGCTGCACAATTTTGCAATTCGGCCCATTCAACAGTTCACCTATTCCGCCGGCAAAAACGCCACCGATATTGCGCTTGTGATCGATGCAATGGAGCTTCTCTACACTCAAAAGCTTGACGCTTTCTGTTTGGCTTCCAGCGACGCCGATTTCACGCCACTAGTGATGCAGTTGAAGGCCAATGGACACGAAGTCTACGGATTTGGGGAACGCAAAACGCCCACACCGTTCATCAATGCCTGCACGACTTTCCTCTACCTCGATAGCCTGGACGATGCTGAGCAACCGACAACTCCTGTAGC
This sequence comes from Mesorhizobium sp. M4A.F.Ca.ET.022.05.2.1, assembly GCF_003998845.1. Lineage (NCBI taxonomy): Bacteria > Pseudomonadati > Pseudomonadota > Alphaproteobacteria > Hyphomicrobiales > Phyllobacteriaceae > Mesorhizobium > Mesorhizobium sp. M4A.F.Ca.ET.022.05.2.1. The sequence goes on from NZ_RZOJ01000099.1 coordinate 1,674, forward strand.
CCCGGGCGAGAAACCAAAGACCAAAGCGGAATCGGCGGCCAGGTCTAAAAAGCCCGCCGACAAGCGAACGGGCAAGTCTCTATCGCAAGATACGACCCTCGTGACGATCCTGCGTGGCGCTGTGGAAGCCACGGCGCAAGACGATGGATGGGCAGCTATGTCATCGGCAGGAAGCGCAGCGAAACGACAGGCGCCCATCGATCCACGAAACTATGGAGTGAAGAACTTTCCGGCACTCTTCGCGGCGACTGGCCTCTTCGACATAATGAAGATGGAGAATGGGCAGAGCTACGTCGCAGACAAGCGGAACAAGGACCGCTCACCACAGCCGAGCCGATAGGGAGGCCGGCGGGCGCTTTTCTTGCCGGCCAACGCCATTACCAACGACAGGCCGAGGCAATTGAAAAAAATCGAGAATAGACTAGATGGTGCGGCTCGCCGGGCTGACCACAGTGTTGCCGTCGGGCGAACGCGGCCCGCGGAAACGAACGAGATGAGCAAGGTGATGAATCGGCTGGCGATCGCGCCAATGATGGACTGGACGGACTTCCTTTAATTTGTGCCCTTTGCGGGTCGATGTTGTAGAAAAAGTTGTACCGATATCGGCATAGAAAAGGCCCGGAAGCCGAAGCCGCCGGGCCATGTTTTTCCTCGTCACTGGGTGTGATCTCAATGAAGAGGCCGGAGCATACCACGGGGCTCGGCCATGCCGCCACGGCATCGAGTCAGTGCCCTTTCGGCATTGAAAAACCCGGCCACCGAAGCAGCCGGGCCAGTGTGTGCAATTTGCACACTCGGTCTATTTCACCGCGATCATCACAAAGCGGGCTTCATGATTGAGCATCACGCTAAATTCCGCGCCGTGGATAGCCTGCATCTTCTCGGCAAGGATGCGGGCCAGCACTTCGATTTCCTCGCCCTTCGCCCTTGCCTCGGCGACAGTCTTCCTGAAGATGTCAGTCATGGTAATCATGCTCCGGCTCGTCGCCAGCGTCCTGCTCCCCGTCGAAGAAAGCAACATCGGCGGCGGTGCCGACATCCATCAGGGCTAGGTGCCGATCCCGAGCGGCTGACCAGCCGAGAGACGGCTCGTGCTCGTCGCCGCTATCCTCGTAATCCGCCTCGTCCAGTTCCCGCTCGTCTATGTCCTCGCGGTCGTCATCCTCCAGGTCTTCGCTGTCCGCCTCCATCACGTCGAGCGCGGTGATCAACGCCGTGGCCTTGTCGAAGAGCGAGTTGAGTTCCTTCTCGATGGCTTGCCGCCATGTGCGAGGGTCCATCCCCTTCGGACAGGCGAAGGGCCTTAGTGTCGAGAGGTGCGCGTTCATTGCTGCTTCTCCCGCTCGACGCTCTCGATGGCGTTGTTGCCGGCCCTGTGGAGGACGTTTGAGAGGCGTAGGAGCCTGACGGCAAGGTAGAGGCGCACAAGGCGCGTTCTGAGCGCTGCTGAGGCCAGCAGCAGCCCTATGGCGGCGTAGGTCATGACAACCTCCGCTGGACAAGCAGGACGCGGCCGGAAAAGCGGCCGACGATCATTATCCGGTCAGCGGGCACAGCTTCGCCGGCAGCCGGAACATGGGTGTTCGGCATTGGATTTCTCCAGTCAGTTGTGATATTTACACTTGTGAAATTAGCACAAGGAAATCGAGTTGTGAAGTCTGCACAAGTGAGGATGGCCAGGGCGGCCTTGAACTGGTCTCTGGCCGATCTCTCAAAGGCTGCTGGCGTTCACCGGAACACCATTTCCAATTTCGAGACTGGGAAGTATGGCGGCTCGCCGGAGGCGATCGAGGCTATCCGAATCGCCCTGGAATCTGCCGGCGTCGAGTTCATCCCCGAGAACGGCGGCGGTGCCGGTGTGAGGCTGAAGAAATGATAAGGGTATTTTGCGCCGCCATGATTGTCGTCAGCGCGACCGGTGTCAGGGCGAGTGAGACAGTTGGCGTCTACATGCCGGGAAACGTGCTCAATGCCCAATGCCGAGCGTTCCTAGAGGTCAGACGGAGTGGGAACAAAGTGGAGACGGCGCAAGTGGCTTGGAACGCCAGCCAGTGCTACGGCTATGTCATGGGCATCCTGGACCATTTCAACGTTGCGAACGCGACAGCCGGTCACCAACAGGACCAGCTTGGATCATTCTGCATCCCCGAAGGCGCGGATTCGAAGGACGTGACAGAGGTGGTTGCGCGATTCCTGGACGAGCACCCGGAGAAACGATCTATTGCAGGCTACTATCTCGTTCGTCAGGCCCTTACTGAGAAGTATCCCTGCAACTGAATGGCGGACACGATTTCCCGGATCAATGACCTTCGTCCCTCTCTAGCGATGCTCGCCTGCGCGATCTGGTGCGATCGCGGCATTATGGAGCAAACTCACCACAAACAAACGATGATTGTTTATTTCCTTACGACGTCAAGGTAATGGGTCACGAGGAATAGGGTCTGCTGTTCTTCGTTTCGGAAACGAAGCTCAATATAGCCGCCGTCTTTCCAATCACTCTCCCAATCGACATGCTCAATCCCATGGATTCCCGCCGTGCGGCGGTAGCGATCCATTGCCTTGTCATCGGCGCGAAGCTTAACAGCTATTGGCAGCACCCATTTTTCCCTCTCATAAGGGGGACTTTGACAGCCACCTCAACCTCATCCCGCTTTGCCGCGAACCAGGGTTAGGATGTCTTCCAACGGATATAGCATTTTCGGCTGCTTGGTATTTTCCGAGTAGGCGGCGAATCCAAGGCTTTTGTAGAAGGCAGTGGAATCGTCATCCAATGACTGAAGCGTCAAAGCGTAGAAGCCAGCATGCTCCGAGATATTCGCCACCCTAGTGAAAACGTCCATCAGCAGGAATTCGCCCAATCCCTGTCTCCGATACTCATCGTGTACCCCTAAAAAGCTCAAATGCACGGCGGGAAATGCGACGTAGTTTTTGAGATACGTCTCTTTCCCGCCGGGAAGCTCTGCCACGCTGTCAGTTCCAAGCTGCAGAGAGTAGTAACCGATGCAGATGTTAGATGTTCCGATATGAGCGCAGAACGTCTTGTGTTCGTTCCTCCGCCCAGCCTTTTTGGCCTTGTTCTTTAGGAACTGATCGATAGGCCGGCGACCGCAAGCAAAGCGGTTCACTACCGTATCGTGAGAGTACGGCCTGATTTCAATCTTAGTGAGGTCGAGGCGAGGTTTGATCTGCACGTGCGCGATTTACTTTTTCGTACCTATCGCGCATTGCCTGAATTTTTGCGTTTGGTCCACCGTTCTCATTCTGAACGCGGCGCACAAACTCGGCTGCCTCTCGCTGCGTACGGAATTTCAACTTGCCATTATCGCTGGCAAGCGAATTCCACCATCTCATGAATTGATCTACAACGTAGGACACAGCTTGATCATCCGGTGACAGCAGGGGTAATGGAGTCAAACGCGTCACACATAATATCGTTCAAATGTCAATAACAGATTGATTGATTCGTGCCAACCCCGCTCGGTGGAGAAGCGGCAATTTGACCGGTAATTCATGCCTTTTTCGTCCGCGCCCCTGCCTCGCGCCAAGGACATGGCGTCCACCCCTTTCGCTTGTCTGGCGTCACGGCAAGGTTGGTGAATTGTAGGTTCCGATCGTCACGGCCCGCCGCTCGGCATTCGTGGCAGAAGATCACTTTGACCAGATCCCAATGCATAGCGCCATGATCCGGGCCTAAGCGCTTGGCCAACTCGGCCACGTTCAGGACCGCGTTCCGCCGGCATGTCAGGCAGTCGACGGAAAGCCCTGTGCCGGCTTCGAGCTTTTTGCCGAGCGTGTTTTCTACGAAGGGGAATTTCATTGTCATGGCGATCTCCGAAAAAAGAGGTCGCCGCACCGGAGAGGATTATATTCTTAGTTCGACAAGTTCGCCAAGGCTGGACAAAACATTAGCAACAGTTGACGAAGCACGGATGCCCGGCCTGCGGGGAAGTCGGGGGACTTAGGGTCGGACAGGCCGGGCTCTTACCCGGATGACAGGGCAGATGCACATTATGCGCCGCCTTTGCAGCGACTGACATTAACATTTTCTAACTAATGAAAGCCCGTCGCCCCGGAGAGAAGTGGCGACGGGCCTTGGACACAGAAGCGGACCATGACCGCTCCAGATACAACCGCGACCGCGAAGCTCTGTTCCATGTCCGTTCGTAAATATTAGCAACTTCTTGACGAAGCCCGTGGCCGCCCCAGACTCATTCCCATGGCGAAGGGCACCATCAAAGTCGGCGACGAGGTCGCGATCACCGCAACGGTGCGCAAGCGCGTTACAGAGGATCGGATCAGCGTATTGATCCCGAGCTATAACCAGCCTCACAGCATCGTGGACACGACACCGAATATAAGCAGCGGGCAGAAGATCGAGCTGATAGGCGAAGTCCTGCGCGTCGACGAGGAAACGGTGACGGTTGGCGGCAAGGATCTAGGCATCACGGTCAAACGCAGTGCCGTGCGGATCGTCGCCAGCCATGTGGCTCCGAAGCGGACAAAGCCTCTGGTCGATTAGGCTACCTAATTCGTCTGCGCGTTTCCTGAGTTTCAGGAACCAGCGCTGGCCGTTCCTAGGGCGCGATCGAGCTTGTGCCCTTTGGCGCGAAGAAGCACGTCCAAGTGTATCTCTGGTAGGTTTCGAATTGCGTATGAGGAATGACCGTCCGATGGAACGTCATCAGACGCTCGCACATGTGGTAACTATCATCTGGTGAGGACTGGACACGCTCTCTTGGGATAAACCACTCCGCTTCCTGATATCCATTCAAGTAGGCGGAGCCCGGCGGCCTGACGTAGTAGCCGTCTTTGGTCACCCTGACGTCGCCGGAGTCTATTGGGTGACAATCTTTGTTGCCGCAGCAAACGTGATGCAGAACGGGATCAACCTTGCCGGTATACCAGTCGTGGGCCTCGGCATCGCCTGCCAGGAACAGCCACACCAGTCCAAAATGCCTTTGCGAATGTCTCACGAAATTAGCCCTCGCGCTCGCAATAGCATTTTAGCGAAAGCTAATCTAGCAGCCTCAACCAGTAGATCCATTGGAGAACTCTAATGTTCCGATCTGGACTCACGCGCTGAAAGACAGCATTCTCCTCTCGGGGAGATAGGGGCGTGGGCAAAGTCTACCGTTACCCGGAGAATCGGTCTCGTCATTGGCGCAAGCGCACCAATGCCAGGCGATACCGTGCCCGGTGGCTTTCTCGCACGTGGATTAAGCTTGCATTGCTGGCGTTGGCTGCGGTTGGCGCTATGGTCTCCCAATTAACAGAAGGCCTTCCGGCTACAGTTGCGAACTGGTTCCGGCCGACGCCGGGACCGATGACCGGAGTTGCCTCGGTCATCGACGGCGATACGATCGAGATCCATGGGCAGCGCATCCGGTTCAACGGCATAGATGCGCCAGAGAGCAAGCAATACTGCGCTGATGCCAAGGGCTTCGAGTATGCTTGCGGCCGAGACGCCGCCAATGCGCTGGATGGCTTCCTTGCCACCTCAAGGCCCGTCCAGTGCACGTTTGTCTCTTGGGACAGCTATGGCCGATACGTTGGCGATTGCAAACGAGCGGACGGCACCAGCGTCGCTGCATGGATGGTAGAGCACGGCCAAGCCCTCGATTGGCCGAAGTACAGCGGTGGGGCCTACGCAGAGCAGCAGGCGAAGGCAAAGGCGGCAAAGATCGGTCTGTGGATCGGCACGTTTCAAGCGCCGTGGGAGTGGCGCCTGGATCATGGAGACAAGCCGTGGTCACAGGCCAGCCGGCCGCTCGGGATCGTCGGCAGGCAAGTCGCGCAGAGCTATTCCTGCCAGCCTCGCCTCACCTGTTCGCAGATTAGCTCATGCGACGAGGCGAACTGGTATCTCGCCAATTGCCCCTGGGGCGGCAAGCTCGACCGCGACAATGATGGCATTCCGTGTGAGACCCTGTGCTAGCCAAGCCTGAACTCGATCTCCAACAGCCAAGTCGTCGAACTCGTGGTGCCTGACGTCTGCCGAAGCTTATAATATCGGTAACTGGTCGAATTGGAGAACGTAACCGTCTCGACGCAGACGCCTCCCAGCGTGAAGCTGCTGCCCACGCCGGTATAGCTGGAATCGTCGTTTGACCCCTCAATGATCCAGGTGCCCTGCGACGCATCGGTATCCTGGAGCCACGTGAAGCCCGTGATGGTCTTGCCAGAACCGAAATCGAACTTGACTTCACGAGTCGATTGAGAAGCGTTGAACCAGCAAGCGTCCGCTGCCTGTGATAGATATGCCCCATCGACAAGGTTGTTTATCGTTCCGCCACCCAACGTGGCCGTCGTGCTGGTGGTGATGGATGCCGTGCGATTGCCGGTCTCGGCGGCATCACGGGATGTCGCATCACCGGTCGCGGCTATTCTGAACTCGATCTCTCGAAGCCACGGCCCTGAATTCGTTACCCCCGACGTCTGGCGAAGCCGGTAATAGCGATAAGCGGTCGAGTTGGTGAATTCGTAGAATGCTACCAGCGAACCGCCAGAGCCGAGTATGAAGGAGCTGCCGATCCCGGTGTACGTGCTGTCGTCGTTGGAGCCTTCGAAAACCCAGGTGCCGTGATTGCCGGTGGTGCCTTGCGACCACCTGAAGCCGTTGATGATCTTCTGCACACCAGAGCCGAAGTCGAATTTGACCTCACGAAGTGTCTGGCCGTTGTTGAACCGGCAGCCATCGGTTGAATTCGATCCATAGCCGCCATCGACAAGGTTATCGATGGTTCCGCCGCCGAGCGTGGCTGTGGTCGTGACAGTGACGGATGAGGTGCGGTCGCCGATACCGCCTGGGTTCCAATACGATGGCACAAGCGTGACAGGGGGCGTGCCGCCGCCTCCTAGGCTGGTCCATGAAGAAAAGTCGGGCGCAAGCAACGGCATCAGCCTACCTTTCGAAGATAGCGATCGAATATGGTTCGCAGATCGAGCGGGCGATATCCCTGACGCCAGCCGTGACATCGACAACAGCGCCCTCGATTTGATCATCGATGTTGACAGTCTGGATATCTGAGGGGTCGAAACCACCTCCGAAGACCATCAGATCGGTAAGAAAATCGGAGAGGTTGAATAGGTCGGTTCCGGTCGCGACATTGAATCGCGTCCTTATCGCCGCCGCCACATTCTTGGTCGTGATCAGCGTGTTTGAGGGGCCGTAATAATTGTACAGATTGGTTGCCGCGCTGCCCTTGGAAATCGACGTGGTGACGCCAGTCTGGAGGTTGGTGAACCGGTAAGCCGTGAGGTCCTGGTGATAAAACTCATCATCGAGCACCTGCATGTCAGGCGGTGCCAGATTCTGCGAGGTGGCTACCGGGATCTGATAGGGGACCGATGCCGTCCAGACGGTTGAACTGGTAGCCCCATCAATCCTCGTGGCCGTGCCGTTGTCCGTCCAGACCACGATGTCATCGTCGTGGAAAACCGCATAAACAAGATCGTCCGCGAACGTCGAAAATTCGACCGTCGTGGTCACAAAGCCGGCGGCGTTGATCGTGACCTTCCAAAGGCTGCTGCCGGCGCAGACCCACATATCGCAGTCGCTATCCCGAACTTCTCCAGATGCGATGCATTGCGGAACGCCCCGGCCGTCCCAAGACGCACCGCTGATGGACAGCCGGCTGATGGCAGAGTCGGTGAAGCGGTAGATCGATACATAGCCGAGATGGAAAGAAGCGATCAGCGCCAGGCCAGTGCCGGTCGGAAGCACGCATGCACCCGCACAGCAAACGGTTTGGCCGGCATCGCCAATCGGGTCAACGGCCTCTGCCACAGAGACACCCGTGATCGGGTTCAGGATGAGCGGATAGGTGCCGCCGCCGGAGCCGGGCACGAAGCCGACCGTCAGGATGCGATCGAGGTAATGGAAGTACCGGAACAAGCCGAAGCCAAGGCTGGAATAGGCGCGGCCAAGTCCGCTCACCTGGATGGCGTAGATCTCCCGCAGCGCTGAGATCGAGAAGCGCCGGATCATGCCGATGTCATCGGAGTAGCCGTAGAAGGTGTCACTGTCGGGGTCGATCGATGCCCAGGTCCTCACCTCGTCCGAATAGAATGCCTGGAAGCTGGATGCCTGAACGGCAGAGCTGGTACTCTGTATGAATTCGGCTTCGACGGTCGGCGGTGCTCCAAAGTCCTGAATTGGGAAGTCGGTCAGAACGATATCGATATAGCCGCGATGGGCGGAAACGTTGTTCGCGCCCTCTTCCTTGACCATGGTAGGGTCTCGGTCCTGGGTGCTTCGGCCGTCGTAGAAGCGGAACTTCAAGCCCTTGGCCCGGTATCCCGTCGTGTTGTCGTAGACCAGTTTCCCCTGAGCCCAGATCCGTTTTACGGCCCAGGTTGAATCAGGCACCAGCGGGCGGGCGAAGCGCAGGCGGCAGGACATCAGAGTGGTGGTGGTCGTTACCGTGTCCCACCATTCCATGTGGGTCTCGGTGACGGTGATGATCGGCGCGCACCAGATATAGGCGCCCGGAAGGCGTGCTTTCCCGTAAATGACCGGGATCGTCTGGCCATAAGCCGATGTCGGGAGGGTCGTCTGGACAGGTGACGGTTCGGCAACTGTTGGAGCGGTTGGTGAGCCCCACCCACCCCAACTTCCGATACGGCGTGCGTTTATGCCGTTGATGCCCATTAGCAGCCCCCCGCGCAATAACTGAGAAGATTTGCAAGCGGATTTGCTGGACGCCGCGCAAGGCTGATTTCTCCCAGATGAAACACTCGCTTGCAGAAACGGCTTTTCGTCCCCGCAATGGGCCTCGCCAGACAGACCATGTTGGCGCCTCTCGACAGCCCGGTGATCTCGCCGGCTTCGATCATCTCAAAGGCGCGCCGGCCGCCGATTGAACAGAGGTCCAGCCGGCCCACGGCAAGCAACCCGATCTCGTCCTCGCTGAACTGCAACCAGCGACCGATCTCCTCGCCATCATGTTCGAAAAGCATCCTCGGAGCGAAGGTGCCGCTGGCGATCAGGTGCAAGAATGAGCCGGCACCGATGACATCATCTTCGCCGTCGTGGGCTGCGATGTTCCAAGCTATTGCGTGGCCGGCTATCATTCCCATGGCTTTGGACCTTCGGTATGCGAGCGCAGTTGCCGGCCGCCGGTCTCTGGCCGCATGGTCGACTGTGGCGCGATCCGCAGCGACGTCGCCAAGCTCTTCAGGACCTGAGCCGCCTTGCTATGTTCCCGGATGAGCCGCAGATGACCATCGAGGTCGTAGGGGTTTGCTTCGTGCGCAGCCTGGTGCACCAGTTGGCCGAGACGGCGCATGCTGACGACTTGGCGACAATAGGCTGACAGAACCGGCAAGGCCCCCGCGACGATCCAACTCGCTGGAAGGCTATCCACGACCGCCCGCCAGACCTCCGCCTCTTCGTCGGTCAGCGAATAATCAGCGTCCGGACGCTGCTCGATCCGGGGTATCTGAAGCGCCGCTAACTCCAGCTCTGCAGATGATGTCCGGCCTCTTTTTCTCATCACGGAAACCTTTTTTCTACACGAATAGCGCGACAAACTGCCCGAGCGGTAAGACGCTTGATGTCAACCCAGGACGCGAATACCCCCCCGGCCTTCTGGTCGGCGGCTTGTCCTTCGGCGGCGCGTTGTTGTCGTTGGCTGCCTGCATCAGTGCAGTTCCGTCGTGGGTGCGTTCGGTTCGAGAGCGATACGGGTGAGGCAAGAGACCAAGGCTGCCTGTTCGGCTTTGGTCGGCTTGCGCTCGAAGTGATTGACGAAGGCCAAGACGGCGCGTTGGCATATCAGCTTGATCTGCTGTTCGGTCATCGTGTGGCGTCCCTTCCGTCTCGGCCTTTCTTGACCATGAGCCGCCAACCCACACCGTCGCCTGGACGCACACCTCGTGATGCGTCGAGTTCGCAATGCCACGTGCTACCACCGTGCGTAATCATGTCGCCGCGCTTGTAGGTTTCCTCGTTCGCCCAGACGCCGCGATACTGCGTGGCGGGTCGCTCTTCCAATTCCTTCACGCGGGCTTCGAGTGCCTTGCACCGCTCGCCAAGCCAGATGAATTGCGCCCTTGAGACGCCGATATTCGTGCAGGCAAAGTCCAGACCGATGCGCGTATCCGGATGCAGACCATCCTTGCGGAAGTTGTCCATGGTCTGGGCGACGCAAATCTCCACCAAGTCCAACAGCCCTTGGGCGAAGGTGTCGTGATTGTCGTCTGTCCTGACAACGCTGGGGTATTTGACCTGCTTGCGCAGAAGCGTCTCGTCGATCTCCCACGCGCGGTGTTGGACAGGTGAGGCTTTCGGCTTAGGAGCGATGATCTCCGAAGCCTCGCCGATCTCGATCTTGAAACGCTTGTCGCGTAGTTGGCCGATCAAGCCGTCGATGGTGTCGATCTCGGTCTTGAGCCGACTCTGCATCTCCATGCTCTGGTCGAGCGCATGCTTGTCGGTGTCGGCCTTGAACAGCGCCTGCTTCTCGGCGATCTGCTTGCCTAGCCGCGCAATCTCGCTGTCAACCTTGGCGAGGTCAGAGGCGCGCTGATCGACGATGATGGGCCGCTTCGTCATTTCGAGCGCTTCCAAGCATCGAGTTCGCGCTGATAGCGGTATTCTTCTCTGGCGAGACGTAGGCGGCGCTCGACGGCGGTCTCATTCAGCTTGACCGTGACATGCTTCCTCGGGCGCGGCGGGCCGCCATTAAGCGTCACTGGCCGGTTTTTTGGCTTGGTCATTTTGGCACCTCGATTTCATGGACGAGACCGTTAGCCAAGCACCATGCGAGCGGTTGCGGCTCATCCTTGGCGGCTTCGATCGCGAGTTCGGCGAGATCGGCACCGGATCGGTCGGCGACGACGTTGAGGTACAGGCTGTCAGTCCGCCGCAACCGGCGCGCCGCCTCGATGTGCCTGTACATGGTCCAGCGGTCGCGAGGATCGGGAAGGTCGGCGGTCAAGTGCAGCATATATACGGTGTTCGCCGACGCCACGCGATGATCGCAGGCCACACTGATGAGTGCGCCGGCCGACTGGCAGCGCTTGCCGAGTTTTGCGCGCTTCGACGTTGCCGCATGCCACCGTATCGCGCGAAATATCCGAACTGCCGCGTCGAAGTCTCCGCCCTCGCTGTCGATGAAAACCTCGATGCCGGGCGACAGGCGAGCCGCGTGCAGTTGGTCGCAGACGGCAGTGGCCATCGCGTCGTCGACTTCGCCGATCATGCGGATCTCGGCAACCTCTGCGACTGACATGCAAACATGCTGGTCGCGGTCGATCTCGGCCTTGGCGCGGACCTTGGTCATCAACTGATCGCAGGGCTCGAAGCCGCTGTGACGGCGCTCCAGGGCTGCCGGGAGAAATTCCGCGATTGCGCCCTCAAGCGCAGCGATGCGGGCGAGGAGGTCGGCGCTCATGCTGATCAATTCCGGTCAGCGTGCTTCAGCGCGGCGCGGACGAGTCCAAGCCGCTCAATCGTCGGCGCGCAGATGCCGGGAAGGCGGCTGATCTTGGAAAGGTCGACGCCGGCCGCCACGGCTCGGGCTCTGAAAGCCGCGCCATGGCCAAGCAGGGTTTCGAGATGGTCGATCGCCTCATCGATAGCGGTTCTCAGCCTGCCGATCGGCTCCAGAACGGTCGGCCCGATGCTGGCCTCGAAGGCTTGGATTTCCTCGTCGCGACGAGCCCTTGCATTAGATTCGGCATCGAAAAGCGGCTGCAGCGTAGCGCCGATCTCGTCGACTTCCTTCGCCGTGATCCGTGGCGGCTGCCCCGCAACCTGGTTGAAATACTGCCGGCCCGCCTCGATATGGCGGCCCTGGGCTTCCTGCCGTGCAGCGGTGGCGATGCGGAGCGCTTCCTCTGCCTCTGCGATCGACGCGGGCTTTTCGGGAAGCGTGAGCAGCGTTGCGAAGTTGGGCGGCGCGGCGGGCTTCAGACGGGCGAGCATGTGTGACTCCGGTTGATTTCAGTGATTCTAACCCAGGCCGGCTATCCGTAACCGGCGAGGCTGTTACGCTTAGGCGAAACGCTTGGCGAACTTCCTGCACATCTCGGAGAAGGCTTCGCGAACCTTGGCCGGGTCGTGCTCGTCCTGTGGATTAAGGTCGTTCGAACCGATCAGGGCATCCCTCATCAGCTTGTCGATCTCGTAGCCGGACGGGATTGCCTCAGCGCGCCCGACTTTCTCGCGATGATCGCCGACGCGGCAGACGTCGCTGCAAAACTTCGCGTCGCTTCTCTTGTCGGCGAGGCTGCCGCCGCAGTTCTGGCATTGCCGCGCCATCAGCATGGAAGCCACCCGGCGACGGCGGCCAGGACGATGGCGAGGGCTGTGAGGGTGAACGAGCCGATCATGCCGCCGCCCCCCTGTGCCCATCACGTGCCAGTAGAAGCTCGGCACGCTTGCCAGTCTTTCCAGGGAGGGCGGCTGCTGAGCGGAGATAGCTGAGATAGGGAGCGATGTCCTTGCGGCTCTCCATCATGCGCTCGATCATCGAGAGCATGGCGGCGACACTTGGAGGATTTTCCGGCCCTTCAGGGCCCGCTTCGCGGGATATATTAATTTTGTTTTTATCTTCTAATATATTCTCATCAGCAAGCCTTTGATCCCTAACGATATTCTCAGAAACTCGGTTACCGATCTGGCCATTTTCGGTTACCGATCTCGGAATTTCGCTAACCGATATGTTACCGATCTCGCCGAGGGATTGGTAACCGCCTCTGTTACCGATTTGCTTGGTGTAGGTGGCGTCGAACTCGGTATAGATGACCTTGTAGATGCGCTGCCGGCCATCCATTGGGTTCGGCTTCACACTGATGTAGCCAAAGCCGTTCAGCGTCGTGATCGAGCGTGACACGCTGTTGGTATGGGCACCGACGAGTTGGGCCAGACGCTTCGGGCTGGCGAAGCAGCCAGTCCCGTTCGCGCCCAGGCGGTCATGATAGCCGATGGCCATGAGCACGCGGAGATCCAGGGAAGTCAGGTTCTCCGCGCCCATCACCCTCGCCGGCACCGGGGAATAGATGGGCTTGCTGCTCATCCGGCCCTCCAGCCCAACAAGATCGACCGCAGCGATTCCTGCTCGGCCGCATTCACTTTTTCGCAACGCGCCCAGGCCACCGGCTCTATGAGTGCATTGATCTCATCCTCGACACACTCGCGCAGGTCGCGCGGGTCCATCGCGTCGAGTTCCCAGCACTGTGTTCCGTGGTTTTGGACGAACCAGCCATAGCGCTTGTCGGCGCGCTTGTCGGAGGCAGGGAAAGATGGAAGGCCTGCGGTCTGACCTGGCGTCAGAGCGATGCGCCGAAACCGTACATGGTTCCCACCGTATTCGGCTATGCGCCGCGGCAGGTCGACCTCGGACATGTAGAGGCCACTCGGATCAAAATCACCGACGTATAGGACAACCAGGTCTCGCCCATCATCGTCTTGAGCGATGTCGTTGACGGCGGTCGCGCTGGCGAAGCCGTGCATGACACGGAAGCCAACCGCGTAGTGATCGAGGACCGGCTTCAGGACGCCGCGAACCGTGCCTTTCTCGGACCACACCTCGACGCGGTGCGGCTGCTGGTTCCAGAAGTCGCGACGATAGGACCGGGCCACCGTGCGGGCGAACTGGTCCGGATTGTCCCAGGCCGAAACCCGCTCCAGTTCGCGCGTCTCGTCGACGATCCAGTGCCATGGGATGTCGTCCTGCTCGCGCGCGATCCGCAGGAGGCGATAGACCTTCTGCATGTCGTTGGTCGACATCGACGCGATCAGGCCGGCGGTGAACAGCTTGTAGCCGATGCCGCGGCCGGTGATCGGCTGCACTGTCTTGGCGATGTCGTGCATCGCCTGGATCAGTGCGACCGATGCCTGAGCCATGCCGCGGACCTTTTTCAATCCCGGTTGAATTTGCTCGGTCATGCCGCGCCTCCGTAAGCGAGCCGGGCAGTAGCCAGAGCCAACGGAACCGACATCGGGAAGCGGCGCATGATGCGAGCAGCTTGCAGGCTGGTGAGGCTTTCGCTAAAGTCGCTGGTATCGATTGCCGCCAAGCTTTTCGATATTTCCAGCGAGCCGACCTTTGCCGAGGTCGGTTTTCGCATTTTAGGAGGAAGCGTCTGCATCGGCACCTCCCCAGTCCTGCCTAAGATTCGCGAGCCGAAGCACTGTCACGGCTTCGAGTGGTGAGATGCCGAACCGGCGGCGCAGCGCGGGAATATGCGGCCTTTCGCAAGTGAGCTGATTCTGGGTGAACCAGGCGACCGCCTCTTCAAGATGGCCGGCGTCCTGGTGGCAGAGCGTGGGGATAGGTTGCTTGTTCATCACGCTGCCCTCCTGATTTCGGTGGAGCGGCAATTGGCGGCGATGAACTGGCGAATTTCCGGGCTGTCGACAAACCATTCACACAGGGGGTGACGAGAGGTTTTGAGCCTCTGGAAGCGAGCATGAACGCGGGCTTCCTCTGTGATCCCGCCGGGAATGGTTCCAAGCAGTTCAATCGGACGGCGGCCGCCTGGAGCAGGTCGGATATACTTTAGTTGGTTCAGCCGGCGTGGAAGGTTGGCGGAATAGCCGATCTTGATAGCCGGGCCGCTTTTGACGAAGTAGACGACGCTCTGCATTACGCCGCCTCCCCATCGAACTGCCAGATGCGGGAGCGCGCCTGCTGTTCGAGCCATGCGGCAACGTCTTCCGGCCGGTAGCGAACATTGGCGCCGATCTTCAGATATTTCGGGCCGGTTCCCTTCTGCCGAGCATGCTCAAGCCAGGACTTGGATGTGCCGATCGCCTCTGCAGTCTGCTCGGTGTTGAGCAGCGGCTTTGCTGGCGTCATTTTGGTCTCCTTACCAACTCGCCACACGGGATTGTGAGGCGTTGGTAAGGGCTGTAACCGGCTGCTTGGGACGCTTAGCCGCTAGTGTCT
>NZ_RZOJ01000009.1:0-47618 GCF_003998845.1 Mesorhizobium sp. M4A.F.Ca.ET.022.05.2.1
GGCACACACCAGTCCGGAATGTCGGCTCGTACCGCGTCCGGCGCATCGGCCGGGCGGCGATCGGCCGCCGCCATCAGTTCGGTGTCGCTGAGCAGCGGCGGCGCGAACCTGTCGCCGTCCAGCGCATCGTTCAGCGACTGTGCCGTCTGGCCCCATTCGAGCAGCAGGGCGCCGAAGCCGATTGCGCGCGGGGTTTCCTCGCCGAGCAGCCAGCCGGCGGAACGCTTGCGGCGCAGCGCGTCATAGACGATGTTGCCGATCGCCGCGCGATCGCCGCCGCCGGCAAAGCGGTGCGACAGGCCCCAGTCGCGCAGGGCGTCGGCCACCGGCCGGTGCCGCCGGCCGATGTCTTCCAGAACCTCAATGGCCGCCGCCAGCCTTCCGCCCAGTCTCATTCCTGCTCCGTCAACCGTTGCCTTCAGTCCTGCTCTTAGAGCCTTTCCTGCTCCGATTGAAACAGTTCTGTTGCGGTGAGGCCAAAACGGCCGGTCCAATGCCATCCTGCGTACGACATACGGAACGCTTTTCGATGCAGTCGGTCCTCAGCGGAAAACAAGAACAAATCAACCGGAACATGAAATATGTCTAATATTTTTACTAACGAGTACAAGCAAGCCCGCGGGCTTAACCACTCCGCTTTCCAAGATTTCGGGTTGCGAATACTCTCTCAGCCGTGATTCGCGACGCAGTAAAGGCGGTTTTGCGGATCGATACGAGGAGAGGGCAATGAAGACTTATCTTGCGGAAGTTCTAGGCACATTCCTGTTGGTATTCATCGGCACGGCTTCTGTGGTCACGGGCGGCTTCGGCGGCGCGCTGCCGCTTGGCCAGGAAGGCATCGGCCTGGCGTTCGGCATCGGCCTCATCGCGGCGGCCTATGCGATCGGGCCGATCTCGGGCGCGCATCTCAATCCGGCTGTGACGCTTGGCGCCTTCCTCGCCGGCCGGCTGCCGGCAAAGGACGTCGTTCCCTACTGGATCGCGCAGATCATCGGCGCCATCATCGCCTCGCTGGCGCTGTGGATCATCGTCTCCGGCCAGGTCGGCGGCCACACTGGCGGTTTCGGCGCCAATGGCTGGGACGAAGCGAAATGGGGCGTCAGCTCGGCTTTCCTGTGGGAATTGATCGCAACCTTCACCTTCGTCACCGTGATCCTCGGCGTCACGGCGCAAAATCACAGCACGACCTTCGCCGGGCTGGTCATCGGCCTGACGCTGGCCGGGCTGCACTTCGCCATCATCCCGGTCACCGGCACCTCGCTCAATCCGGCCCGCTCGATCGGTCCGGCGCTGTTTTCGGGCGCGGCGGCGCTCAGCCAGCTGTGGCTGTTCATCGTCGCGCCACTGATCGGCGGCGCCATCGCCGGCGTCGTCGCCAAGGCGCGCATCTTCGAGAAGGACTGATTTTTTTTGAAGCCTGAATGCGAAAAGGCGCGGGGCTGGCCCCGCGCCTTTTTGTTGGAGTGCACGCTCTTTCGAGGATCAGGCAATCTCGAAGCGGTCGAGGTTCATCACCTTGGTCCACGCCTTGACGAAATCCTTGACGAATTTGTCCTTGGCATCGACCGAGCCGTAGACCTCGGAAAGCGCTCGCAGTTGCGCGTGCGAGCCGAAGATCAGGTCGGCGCGGGTGCCGGTCCATTTGACCGCCTTGGTCTTGCGGTCACGCGCTTCGTAGATCTCGTCGGAGCCCGACGCCGGATCCCAGACCGTCGCCATGCTGAGCAGGTTGACGAAGAAGTCGTTGCTCAGCGTGCCTGGTCTGTCGGTGAACACGCCGTGCTTCGAGCCGCCGGAGTTGGCGCCGAGCACCCTCAAGCCGCCGACCAGCACCGTCATTTCTGGCGCTGTCAGGGTCAGGAGCTGCGCCCGGTCGACCAGCAACGCCTCGACCGACAGTGGCAGCTTGCCCCTGGCATAGTTGCGGAAGCCATCGACGACCGGCTCGAGTGCGGCGAAGGACTGGGCGTCGGTCTGTTCCTGCGAGGCGTCCATGCGGCCCGGGGTGAACGGCACCTTCACCTGGTGGCCGCCGTCCTTCGCCGCCTTTTCGACCGCGGCGACGCCGCCGAGCACGATCAGGTCGGCGAGCGAGATCTTCTTGTCGCCGGTCTGCGCTGCGTTGAACTCCTGCTGGATAGTTTCGAGCTTCGCCAGTACCGTCGACAGCTTGGCGGGCTGGTTGACCTCCCAGTCCTTCTGGGGACTCAGGCGAATGCGCGCGCCGTTGGCGCCGCCGCGCTTGTCGGAGCCGCGGAAGGTCGAGGCCGAGGCCCAGGCGGTCGAGACCAGGTCGGAGACCGACAGGCCGGAGGCGAGGATCTTGGCCTTCAGCGCAGCGATGTCCCCTTCGCTCGCCAACTCGTGGTCGATCGCCGGAATCGGATCCTGCCAGATCAGCTCTTCCTTCGGCACGAGCGGGCCGAGATAGCGCACGACCGGACCCATGTCGCGGTGGGTGAGCTTGAACCAGGCGCGGGCGAAGGCGTCGGCGAACTCAGCGGGATGCTGGTGGAACCGCCGCGAGATCTTCTCGTAGGCCGGGTCGAAGCGCAGCGAAAGGTCGGTGGTGAGCATGGCCGGCGCATGGCGCTTGGACGGATTGTGCGCGTCCGGCACCAGGCCGGCGCCGGCGCCGGCCTTCGGCGTCCATTGATGGGCGCCCGCCGGGCTCTTCGTCAGCTCCCATTCGTAGTTGAAGAGGTTGTCGAAGAAGTTGTTGCTCCACTTCGTCGGCGTCGTGGTCCAGGTGACCTCGAGGCCCGAGGTGATGGCGTCGCCGGCAATACCGGTGGCGTATTTGCTCGACCAGCCGAGGCCCTGCGCCTCGATGCCGGCGCCTTCCGGCTCGGCGCCGACAAGTGCGGCATCGCCGGCGCCATGGGTCTTGCCGAAGGTGTGACCGCCGGCGATCAGCGCGACTGTCTCCTCGTCGTTCATCGCCATGCGGCGGAAGGTCTCGCGGATGTCGCGCGCCGCGGCCAGCGGATCCGGATTGCCGTTGGGGCCTTCGGGATTGACGTAGATCAGGCCCATCTGCACGGCGCCGAGATGGCCATGGAGCTCGCGGTCGCCGGAGTAGCGCTCGTCACCCAGCCACTTCGCCTCGGAACCCCAGTTCACGTCCTGCTCGGGCTCCCAGACGTCGGCGCGGCCGCCGGCGAAGCCGAAGGTCTTGAAGCCCATCGATTCCAGCGCGACGTTGCCGGCGAGGATCATCAGGTCGGCCCAGGAGATCCTGCGGCCATACTTCTGCTTGACCGGCCAGAGCAGGCGGCGCGCCTTGTCGAGATTGGCGTTGTCCGGCCAGCTGTTCAGCGGCGCGAAACGCTGCTGGCCGGCGCCGGCGCCGCCGCGGCCGTCACCGATGCGATAGGTGCCGGCGCTGTGCCAGGCCATGCGGATGAACAGCGGCCCGTAATGGCCGAAGTCAGCCGGCCACCAGTCCTGCGAATCCGTCATCACATGGTGCAGGTCCTTGATCACCGCATCGAGGTCGAGGCTCTTGAACTCCTTGGCGTAGTCGAAATCCTCGCCCATCGGGTCCGAGAGGTTCGACTGCTGGTGGAGCACGCCGAGGTCGAGCTGGTTCGGCCACCAGTCACGGTTGGTCCGGCCGGCGGATCCATGCGCCACAGGGCATTTGCCCGCGCTGTTGTCATCGGTTTCGCGTCCATCTTACTCTCCGATTTTTGCCGAGATTTGATTTTTCACCAGGGGCTGCCAGCGGCCGCGCCAATCTGGAACGATTCCAGACTAGGCCGGCGAGACGATAAAGACAAATTGCCTTTCCTGTTTTTTCCGATAGGATTTCCTTATGATTGGCCTCACCGTCCGGCAGATGCAATATTTCGACGCGCTGGCGCAGACGCTGCATTTCGGCCGCGCCGCCAAGCTCGCCGGCGTCAGTCAGCCGGCGCTCTCCGCGCAGATCGCGGAGATGGAACAGCGGCTGGCCTGCCGTCTGTTCGAGCGCGGCGGCAAGACGGTGCGAATGACCGACGAGGCGCTGGCCTTGCAGCCACGCATCGAGCGCATCCTCGCCGATATCCGTGACGTCGAGACGACGGCCCGGCGCGGCCGCCCCGCCATGGAAGGGCGCTTCCGCCTGGGCATCATTCCCACGGTCGCGCCCTATCTGCTGCCGCATGTGTTGCCGGAATTGAGAAAGCATTTCCCGGTCCTGCAACTCGAACTGCGCGAGGCGGTGACCGCGTCGCTGGTCGAGGACACAGCTTCCGGCCGGTTGGACGCCTTCATCGCCGCGCTGCCGCTCGACCATCCCGGCCTAGTCAGCGAAGAACTTTTCCCTGACCGCTTCTTCCTTGCCGTGCCGTCAGGCGATCCGGCCTTCGCCTCGCCGCCGGTGCCGCCGGAAAGCCCGGCGCTGGAAAGGCTGATGCTGCTGGAGGAAGGCCATTGTCTGCGCGAGCAGGCGCTGGCCGTGTGCGGCAATGTCCGTCCGGTGGCGATGGCAAGCTACGGCGCCACCAGCCTGACGACGCTGCTGCAGATGGTGGCGCATGGACTGGGCGTGACGCTCGTGCCGGAGATGGCGATGCGGCCGGCCGGCACCATCCCCGACCTCAAGATCGTCCCGTTCCAGGAACCGATGCCGCTGCGCATGATCTGCCTCGCCTGGCGCCGCAACAAGGCGCGGCATGACGAATGCGTGGAGTTGGCGAAAATCATCCGTGGGCTTGGCGAAGCTGTGCTGGCGAACTGAGAAGCGTCGTGTCCGACCGGATGTCTGCTTCTGGCGACTGGCGATCTGACCCGCGATCAACCGACTTGTCCCCATCCGTGCCATCGGGTTTCGTTCCTATCGGCCCAGTTGAAATGACAGCGGCGAGCACCATGGCAATGCCGCCCAACTGCATCGCCGATATCGTCTCGCCGAGAACCAGGACGGCAAAGACTATGCCGAGCAGGGGCTCGACATTGCTGATCATCGTGGCGCGCACAGAGCCGACAATCGGGAACGCGCAAAGGAAAGCCAACGTTCCGATGGTGGAACCGATCGCGACACCTGCAAACCCGACCCACCCCGCAACAGTCTGCGGCAACGCGAATACACTCATGAACGGAAACAGCAGCGCCAGCGTTATCGTTGCCGACACCATCATATAGAAAGCCACAGCCAGGCCGCCGGCCTGTCTCATGGCGCGGGCGCTTCCAACAATAACGAACACGCAGGTGACCGCTCCGAGAGCGGCAAGGCAAAGCCCCGTGGCATTCAAGGCGCTGAGCGAGAAACCAATGGCCAGGCCCAAGCCCGCGAATGCCGCTGTGAACGCCATCATCATTCTCATGTTCATCGCCCCGTCGCCGAGCAGCGCCGCGGCAACCCCTACCAGCAGAGGGTGCGAAAAATAGATCAGGATGACCATGTTGACGGGGATGTATTTGACCGCTCCCAGAAATCCGAACAGCATGACGGCGTAGGACACGCCGGCAACGCAGCTGACGATCAAAGATTTTCGGACTATCCAAAGGGTTTGGCCGAGCGAGACCATCAAGATCCAGGTCATTCCGACGGTTAACAGGCATCGCAGCGTTATGACGGACATGACGTTGCTGCCCCCGTCGTAGGCCAGCCTGGCGAAGCTCGGCACGACGGCTATCGCAACCGACGATAAGATGACCATGGCCGTGCCAATGGATTGGCGATGGCGAAGCGGGGCCAAAGCCCGGCCAATCTGTCGGTGATCCTTTGGAAGACTTTCAACCGCAGCCGTCATTGTCATTCGCCCCAAATCATCGCGCGCCTTCAAACCTCTTGTATCGCCGTGCAGGGATGCATCCGTGGCAGCCAGCGGGAAGCCAGCGGGATTCGATCGGTATCCGTTGTGCCTCCCGGGAATTGCGCGTTAATTGTGGAGCCAAGGGTTTGGATGACAGCGACCCAGCTGGCTGGTGGGCGTCGTGGCCGTAGAAATCACGTTGTTCGGAGACTTCGGGCTAAAGCTTGCGACCGGCCAGGATATCGACCTGCCGGGCCAGAAAGACCGTGCCCTGCTTGCGTTCCTCGCGCTATCGCCTGGCACGAA
This sequence comes from Mesorhizobium sp. M4A.F.Ca.ET.022.05.2.1, assembly GCF_003998845.1. Classification (NCBI taxonomy): domain Bacteria; kingdom Pseudomonadati; phylum Pseudomonadota; class Alphaproteobacteria; order Hyphomicrobiales; family Phyllobacteriaceae; genus Mesorhizobium; species Mesorhizobium sp. M4A.F.Ca.ET.022.05.2.1. Next base: position 6,051 of record NZ_RZOJ01000009.1, read on the forward strand.
CCACACGCGAGACAAGCTGGCAAACCTGTTATGGTGCGACCGAGGAGATCAGCAGGCCCGCGACAGCTTGAAACACGCCCTAACGCGCGTCCGGCACGGCCTGCAGGCATCGGCGGCATCTCCGATCGTTGCGGACCGGCGAACGGTGAAGCTCGATCCCGCCGCGGTGAAGACGGACGTCGCGACGTTCGAGCGGCTTTTGCGTGAAGGAACGCCGCAGTCGCTCCATGCCGCGGCTGCGCTCTACCGCGGGGAAATCATCGAGGATGTCAGCGTCCGAAGTCCCCCGTTCGAGGATTGGCTGCTTCTCGAGCGACGGCGCCTCCGACATCTTCTCGAAGCTGCGCTGACGAGAGCCATTGCCGATTCGATCGCCAACGGCGAATTGGGTTTTGCCGCGGAGGCCGCGCGGCGACTCCTCCTGCTTGATCCTCTCAACGAAGCGGCCAGCCGGGCAATCATGCAGGCAGAGGCCGAGGCGGGCCAAACCGTTCAGGCGTTGAGGCGGTACGAAGGACTGCGCGATCGCCTTCGCGCGGAGCTCGGAGTCAAGCCGGCGCCAGAGACAATTCGCCTCTACGAAGCCATCCGGGATCGCGCCGCTGAGGAGCCCGTTTCTGCTGTCAGCCCTGTCTTGCCTTCGACTGCGGAGATGCCGCTCCCCGAGAGGCCGGCGGTTGCCGTGCTGCCCTTCGAGAATCTCAGCGGCGATGCCGACCAACAGTATTTCAGCGATGGCATCTCCGAGGACATCATCACCGAGCTGTCGCGGTTCAGGTCGCTGTTCGTGATCGCGCGACACTCTTCGTTTGCGTTCAAGGGCCGGCCGGTCAAGGTGCAGGAAATCGCGCGAGAATTGGGCGTGGCCTATGTGGTCGAGGGCAGTTTCCGCCGGGTGGGCGACAGGGTGCGCATCAGCGCGCAACTGGTGGATGCTGGTCGTGGCACCCAGCTATGGGCGGAAAAGTACGACCGGGAGCTTGTCGATATCTTTGCTGTTCAGGATGACGTCGCGAGGTCCGTGGCCGCGGCCGTCTGCGGGCGGGTGGACGTGGCGAGCCGGGACCGGGTCGAGCGTATGAGCCCGGACACGCTGCGGGCCTATGACCTGGTGCTGCGCGCCAAGTTCCTGACGCTTAACTATACGCGAAGCGAGAATGCGCAGGCTCGCGAATTCGCCGAGCGCGCGGCGACGCTGGATCCCAAGAGCGCTGTGGCATGCACTCATGCCGCATGGTGCCTCTTCTATGAATACATGGCCAAATGGACCCGTGACTCCGGCGCGTCGCTTCAAAGAGCTTTCGACTATGCGCAGCGCGCCGTTCTGCTCGATGAAACCGACAGTTTTGCCCATACATTGCTTGGCATAGTGCACCTGTTCAGACGGGAATTCGACCAGGCTCATACAGAAATCCTAGCCGGCGTGGCTCTCAATCCCAACGATTTCCTGGCGCGGCGCTACTACGGCATGTTCCTTGCCGCGACCGGCAACGCTGAGAGCGGCATCGCTCAAATCGAGCTGGGGAGACGGCTCAATCCGTTCGATACGCGTTGGGTGCCATGGGACATGGGGATCGTCTGTTTCACAGCCCGCCGCTATCAGGAGGCGATCACCGCACTCAAACAGGCCCGCAATCCCATCAATGAAGTGCACGGCTGGCTTGCAGCCAGCTATGCCCAAGCCGGCCTTTTGCAGGAAGCCAGATCGGCGCTGGAGCATTTCCTGCGCGTTGCGGAACAAGACATGGCGGTCTTTCCCGGCCGCAAGCTCGCCAACTGGGAGCCCTATTGGCACGGAGCTTTCGAGTATCAGGACCAGGCGGATTTCGACCACCTGTTCGACGCGCTTCGAAAGGCCGGATTGGACGACTGAAGCGAGCTACGGCAAGCGGACAATTCTGTTGAAGCATAGGCATATCCGTTGAAGCCGACCGCGGCGACACTATAGGGTCCCTGAAAAGTCGCATGGGGTTGAGGGTATTGCCGACCGACACGGCCCATGCAGCGGGGCAAGAACGACAATCGCGGATATCGCGCCGAAGCGCCTTTCGGGATGTCGCGATCGCGGTCCTGATCGGGCTTTTCGCCTTTGTCGTCTACAACGCAAACCTGCGGTCGATCCCGGCCGCCGATACCTATGCGGCGCGATATCTGCCGTTCTCGATCCTGCGCGACCACAAGGTGGTGCTGGATTCCATCGTCAGGGAGGTCGCCCAGGGGCGCAAGCCGCCGGAGGCTCAAGGGCAAGTCGAGACCGCGGCTTGGATGCTGAAGGGGCCCGGCGGCCACCTGGTCTCCCTATACCCGGTTGCCGTCCCTGTCGTTGTCGCTCCGCTGTACCTTCCGGCCGTTCATTTCCTCTCGGCCAGGGGCTGGGAACCGCTGCTGTTCGACAAGGTTGCCCGGGTCATGGAGAAGCTCTGCGCCTCGCTCATGGCCGCGGGCTCGGTCATGCTTTTCTATCTGCTGCTGCGGCGCCGCTGCGAGCCGCGGACCGCCGTTTTTCTCACTGCCATCTATGCTTTCGGCACGACAACATGGGTCATCAGCAGCCAGGCGCTCTGGATGCATGGGCTGGCTCAGCTCCTTGTCATCGCGACCATGCTGTTGCTGACCGGGCCGGTCACCGCGCTTCGCGCCGCGGCAACGGGTTTTCTCTGCGCGCTCATTGCCGTCAACCGCCAACCCGATGCCATTCTGGCGGCGGGCCTCGGCCTCTATGGACTTTGGTGGGCGGGACGCAAAATCCCCCTCTACGTGGCCGCAGGGCTGATCCCAGTGGGCCTGGTGGTCGCCTACAATCTCCATTTCGTCGGCAATATCGCCGGTGCCTACGCCTTGATCGATCCGCCGGACAAGTACAGTGACGGCGTTCTGGGCGGCATTGCCGGCCTCCTGTTCAGCCCCACGCACGGGCTCTTCGTCTTTTCGCCTTTCCTGCTGTTTGTACCCTGCTTCCTGCGCCAGGTGCTGCGAGACCGGAAGATGCGCGGCCTGACCATCGCGATAGGCTGCGCCATGGTCGTCCAGGTGATCTTCTACAGCATGATAGACTGGCGCCAGGGCATGTCCTTTGGGCCGCGCTGGCTCACGGATATGGCGCCGATGCTTGTCTGGATGCTGCCGCCCGTGCTGGCGGCATTGCCGCGAGCGGGCCGGGTTCTGTTTGCAGCAGCCGCATTGGCGGCGGTGGCGATCGAGGTCGTCGGCGCGTTCTGGTACCTCGGGGTGGCGGATGCGCACGTGGTGGCGGCGCGCGGTCCCGACAGAATGCGGCCAGCATGGGACATCAACAACGCTCCCTTTATCGCCGAGCTGAAGCATCCGCCCGCGCCCATGGACCTCCTGACCCGGATGCGCGGCTATCTGGACGAGATCAGGGTCATCGAGGCGTCGGCGGCGGGAGGCCAGGCGACCGAGCGCCAGGTCGAGATCGTCGGATGGGCGCTCGCTGATGCGATGACTCCGGTCGATGTCAACGCCATGGTCGACGGCCAAGGCATAGCCGGCACAAACGCGTTCTTCGATCGTCCCGACGTCAGTCAGGCACTCGGCTCAACGAATGCCGCCGGCTGGCGAATCTCGTTTCCCGCCAGTAAGCTCGCGCCGGGCGACCATGTGGTGAGCATCCTGGTGCATCCGTGGCAAGGCGGCGAGCCGCGGCTCATCATGGAGCGCAAGTTCACCCTGGCACCGCCGCCGACTACCGAGCAACGCGCGGTTCAGGCACTTGCCGAGAGACAACAGGCGCCCGGCTACTGGCTGACGGATTTCACCAGTGGCACAGCGTTCGAGCAGACGCGCCAGGAACTGAACACCTACCTCAACGCTGTCATGGTTGACGTCCTTTCGCCCATGGCGAACGAGGCCGGCGTGCCGGACATGCTGATGCGGGCGCGGCGATATCTGACGGACCAGATTGAACCCGGAGGCCTGGTCCGCTATCACGGACGACCCGATGCGCCGACGATCGGCACGCTGGGCTGCGCCATAACACCGGACGCCGACGACACGGCACTCGTCTGGCGCGTAGCGCCGAGCACGGACAGGACGCTGTTGGCCCCGGCGCTCGCCACCCTTGCGCAATATCGCAGGGCCGACGGCCTCTACAGGACCTGGCTCGCGCCGACGGAGCGCTATCAATGCCTCGACCCGGGGAGGGATCCAAACCCAGCCGATCTCGGCATCCAGATGCATGTGTTCATGCTGCTCGCCAAGGAAGATCCCCCCGCGGCAAAAGCACTGTGCGAGGCCATGACCCGGAAAGCGGCCGATGGCGACGTCTGGGTGTACTACGCCGATGCCCCGCCTTTGCTCATCCTGCGGCTCGCCGATCTGCGCAAGGCCGGCTGCCCGCTACAGCTGCCATCGTCGCGCCTGCGCACGACAGTTCCCGGGCAAGAGATTTGGATCAGAGCCATTCAGCTTCTGCAGTTGACGGAGGACGGCGCGGCCACGGCCGACACCCACCACGAGGCAACAGAACTTCTGGACAAGATCGCCGCCGATGATTTTTCCTTGCTCAGGAGCACCCCTCCGCTCTTCTATCATAATGATCTGACTGCCTCGGTGCGGCGATTCTACTGGTCGCAAGAGCTAGGATATGCATTGTGGCTGAGGCTCGATTTCGAAAACCGATCCAGGCAGACCAAGGCTGGCTGCCGCTCCGACAGTCTCCAGCAGCGATGCGGTGAAAAGTGACACGAATTCCAATCGAAACGGCCATTGCGACGCGTCCTCGGCCAGGATTGTCCGCATATCGGCTGTTGTCCTGCGTCCGCTTCGATGAAGTGCTGGCGCTTCAAGGCGCGCCGCTGCTTGGGGCGGTCCTATCGATCGGCACCCTGACAAGCGGCAACCTGCTGGAGATCGCCGCTCTCATGAGCGGCAATTTCTGTCTGGTCGCGCATGTCTTTGTGTTCAACGACTGGTCGGGAATCGATGGCGACCTCAACAACCCCCGGCGTGCCTCCGGGACTTTTGCCGCCAGAGGGTTGACCCGCACCGAAATCGGCTGCCTGGCGCTGTCGCTTCTGGCGCTCAGCCTCCTTCTGTTCGGATTGGTCGGCCAGAACACTCTCCTGCTCGGGCTAGCGATTGCCGGCCTCAGCGCGCTCTACTCCGCCCCTCCCGTTCACCTCAAGGGCGCGCCTTTGTTCAGCTCGGCGCTTCATCTTGCCGGCGGGGCGCTGCACTTTCTGCTCGGCTACGCAACCTTCACGGCGATCGACGCACGCGGCTTGGCCATCAGCTGCTTCTTCGGGCTGGTGTTCACCGCAGGCCATTTCACGCATGAAACGCGCGATCACGAGAGTGACGACCTCAACGGGATCCGCACGAACGCCGTGGCTTTCGGCAAGAGGCAGAGCTTCTTTGCCGGGCTTGCCTTGTTCACGGTGGCCTATGCCCTTCTGGTTGCGCTCGCGCTGTTGGGCCTTGTACCCCTCGTGCTCGTTCTGGCCGCGGCCCTCTGCCCCTTGCATGTCCTGGCATCGTTGCGGGCCTTGCGCGAGGGCCTCACCTACGAAAGCCTGATCCGGCTTCAGGGACAGTATCGAGCGTTCTTTGCGATCATCGGACTGCTGATGCTCGCAGCAGCGCTTCTTGCCTAGGCCCGCCCCTCCCAATGCTTTCCGTAATCGTTCCTGTCTTCAACGAAGTTGCGACGCTGCCAAGCGTGCTGTCCGTCATCAGCAGCGCGCTTCCCGGCATCGAGAAGGAAATCATCGTCGTCGATGACGGATCGACCGATGGGACCCGCGAGCTGCTGCGAAGGAATTTTCCAGACGGGCCTCGCTCGGCCTCCGGCATGGTGGTCGGTGCCAACGGAGATCTCGTCTTCACCGACGATGCGGCGGATGCTCGAGTTACCGTGCGACCGCACTACCAGGAGCGCAACAGGGGAAAGGGCGCCGCAGTGAGGAGCGGGCTCGCGGCCGCCAGCGGGGATGTCATCGTCATTCAAGACGCGGACCTCGAATACGACCCCGCGGACTGGACCGTGATGTACGACCTGATCACCGGGCGTAAGGTTGCTGACGTGGTTTACGGCTCGCGCTTCTATGGCCGGCCGCATCGGTCACTCTATTTCCACCACTATCTGGCGAACAGGTTCATCTCGCTGATGTTCAACCTGCTCTACAACCAGACGCTCACCGACATCGAATGCTGCTACAAGATGTTCACACGTGAGGTCAAAGACCGCCTGCGTCTCACCTGCGACGACTTTGGCTGTGAAATCCAGTTGAGCGCCCAGATCGCACGCGCGCGCCGCTTGCGCATCTATGAGGTAGGCATCAGCTACTACGGCCGGACCTATGACGAGGGCAAGAAGATTGGCTGGCGCGACGGGATGAAGGCGCTCTGGTATCTGATCCGGTTCCGGATTTCTTCGTGACTTGTTGGCGCCGTTTCGGCAGGAGGAGGGTCAGCGCGACCAGAACCGCCAGATAGGCGCCGGTCCCTGTCGAACGATCGCCTGCTTGCGATGACGCCAGCCCCCAGGCGAGAGGCACAGGCCGACAACGCCTGCGAGACAATGTGGTTCTGCTCGCAAGCGTCAACCCGCTATGCTGGTGTGACGGACTGGAACCGTCCGCCCTCTCCGTGCATTTCGGTGGATCGTGAACAAGCCAACGTTCAATACCAATCGGGGCGGGCCGGCAGGCTGGACAATCAAGCTCGGTGATTCCCCCGTCATTGGCACGGCGATCCACAGCGGCTCCGACGTCGGGCCGACCTGCCAATCGCTCCTGTGCATTTCCAACTCGGACCGCCGGAGGGAGGAAGACCCCTTCACCGAGCACTTTATCGCCGATTTCCCAACCCAGATCATTGTTCATCGATCGCGCTTCCAAGTCGATCTGAACCGCGCGCGCGCGGCTGCGGTCTATCGGTCGGCGGATCAGTCCTGGGGTCTGAACGTATGGCGAGAGCCGCCTGCCGAGCACATTGTCGACGAGTCCGTTGCCTTTCACGACGCGTTCTACGGCGAACTCAAGCGTGTCCTTTCCGATGTCGAGAAACGTTACGGCAAGTTCGTCCTGGTCGACGTCCACAGCTACAACCACCGACGCGAAGGGCCGAAGGCAGCGGCTGCGCCGCAAGATGTCGCGCCTGACATCAACATCGGCACATTCTCGATGGACCGCACGCGCTGGGCGCCGGTCGTCGACGCCTTTGTGGAAACGCTGCGCGGCCATCGTTTCCATGGTGACCCGATCGACGTGCGCGAAAATGTGTCTTTCCAGGGCAAGGGCGAACAGACCCGCTTCGTCCATGCCAATTTCCCCGAGACGGGGTGTGCCATCGCGGTCGAGTTCAAGAAGATTTTCATGGACGAATGGAGCGGCGAGCCCGACTGGGCGGCAATCGAACGACTGCGCGCCATGCTTGCGTCGACGGTGCCCGTGCTCGAGGCAGCGCTGCGGGGCATGACATGAAACCGAAGCTGGTCCAGGCTGCCTCTCCGTTGGCGACAATCGAATCGGACCTCGACGCACTTTTCCGGGACGGTAAGCCGATCCGCCGCGAGTTCGGCGACGGCGACCGTTTGCACATCGATCGGCCGCTGCCCTTTCTCTGCGTCCATGTCGGCTCGCAGCAGGATGCGGCACTCGATGTTGTTTCCGCCAGTGCGTCCTATCTGATCGTGGCCAATGCCGGCTTCGCCGGCGAGGTTGCGCGGCTGATGGCGAAGAGGATACGCGATCGTTGCGGCGCATTCCTCGTACTCGACATCGGCGAATTGGCCGAAGACCGGTTCCTGACGGAGGACGTTCCGTTCCTGCCGCCTTTCGAGATTGCACTGGCCGGCGGCGGCACGGCGGCTGAGAAGGCAGCGCTCAAGCGCTTCGCCGCCGCCGCGTCCGGACGCGACGCAAAATACCGCACGCCCCGCGTGGACGAATTCAATCCCACGACACGCGCCGAAGCACGGCTCCCGGACCATCTCGGCAATGTGGCGCGCCTGACGGTGCGCTTCGCGCCAATCTACAGGGTGCCAGGCACCGAGCGCGTCTATCCTGAATTACGCGACCTCATCGTCGCCAACATGGTGGATTCGGCGCTTCAGGCCGTCAGCGCCTTTCTGAAGGCATCAAAGCTGGAACCGCCGGCAACCCATCGTTCGCTGGGGCGACGCGCCTATATCGACGCTGTCGTGCGCGCCGACCGGGCGCTCGACAGCGTCGCGTCGACATTCGATTTTCTGCTTGCCGTCACACCGATCAACGCCGAACCAGCCTGGCAGGAATTCCAGGCCGGCGGCTTCGAGCGGATGCCCGCGCTGCTCTACAGGCCGCTCGAGTTCGAGGTTGCCGCGCAGAAGCGGAAGCTCTATTCGGTCTCCCTTGATCACCTGGAAGATCCGCTCCTGACCAGGCTGCTGTCCGAAAAGCAGCAGGAACTCGATCTTCAACTGTCGATGCTCGCGGCACGCGAAACGCCCAGCTTCGTCGAACTCGGTCGAGCACTGTATGGCAGCGTCGAGCCTAGCCTGGCGGCGAGGGCACGCACCATTCTCGAAAAGACGCCCCGCGTTGCTTCGACGGCCCGACAGAAGGGCCTGGGCGCCGACGCTGTCGCCGCGGCCGCGCGAGACATGATCGCCGGATACAGTGCCGCCTACGCCGATTTCGACGCTTCCGTGGAGGTCCGCGCCGACCTGCCGGCCGGCCTCCTCGTCTCTCGGAACCGGCTGCTGGTTTCGCGCGACACCAATCTTCCACCGGAGCGACTGACCGCACTGCTCAGTCACGAGATCGGTGTTCATCTGCTGACCTATTTCAACGGCGATGCGCAAGGGCTCGCCATCTTCCGCAACGGGCTAGCCGGTTACGAGGGCATGCAGGAGGGACTGGCCGTGCTGGCGGAATATCTGGTCGGCGGCATGACCGCGGCGCGGCTGAGACTGATCGCGGCAAGGGTTATCGCGTGTCAGGCGATGCTCGCCGGCGCACCGTTTGAGTATACGTTCCGCGTTCTGCATGGTGATTTCGGTCTCGATGATCGCAGCGCCTTCAACGTCGTTCTGCGCGTCTTTCGAGGCGGCGGCTTGGCAAAAGACGCCATCTATCTGCGTGGCGTGGCGCAGGTTCTTGATCATCTGAAGAGTGGCGGCAGTCTCACGCCGTTCTGGATCGGCAAGATCTCCGCGGCGCATTTCGCCGATATCCAGGAACTCAACGCGCGCGGCTTGCTGCGGGCGCCGCGGCTCGAACCTGCGTTCCTCTCTTCCGACGCAGCGCGTCCACGCCTGAAGAAGGCGATGGCGGGGATCGATCCGATCGATATGGTTGAGACGTGAGCGGAGCCCCCGATGCGCATTGCGTTCTTCGTCAATTCGATTGAGAGCGAGACGCCCGGCTACACGACGACAACGCTGGCGCAGGCCGCGGTTCAGCGCGGTCATTCTGTTGTCTACGTTGAACCTGGCGACTTCATACTGCGTCCGGATGACAATCTGGCTGTCAGCGTCGCTGTCCTGCCGAACGCTCCCTACAGGACGACCGACAAGCTGTATGCTGCCCTGAAGGATGCCGCGAAGCAGAAAAAGACCTTCCCGACAGGCGAAGTCGACATCTTGTTTCTGCGCAACGACCCGTCGCTCGACGCCACCGATCGACCATGGGCCGCCAACGCAGGCGTTATGTTCGGGCGGCTCGCTGCGGAACGCGGCGTCGTCGTCGTCAACGATCCGGACGGTCTGGCGCAGGCACAAAGCAAGCTCTACCTGCAGACCTTCCCCGAGGCAGTTCGGCCGGCGACCCTGATATCGCGCAGCATTGTCGAGATCCGCGCGTTTATCGACAAGAACGCAAAGGGCTGCATCGTCAAGCCACTCCAGGGATCGGGTGGCAAGAACGTCTTCCATATCGCAACGCCTGCTGATTCCAACCTGAACCAGATTTTCGAGGCGGCCAGCGGTGACGGCTATCTCATCGCCCAGGTCTACATCCCGGAGGCCAAGGCCGGTGACGTGCGTCTCTTCCTGATGAACGGCCTGCCACTGATGCGCGATGGCAATTATGCAGCCTTTCGCCGCGTCCCCGCCAAGGGCGATGTTCGCTCCAACATCCACGCCGCCGGAACCGCCCGCAAGGTCAAGGTGACGGACACGATGTTGCGCATTGCCGAGATGGTACGCCCCAAATTGGTGAGCGACGGCATGTTTCTGGTTGGGCTCGACATAGCCGGCGACAAACTTCTCGAGATCAATGTGTTCACGCCAGGCGGGCTGTCGCGGCTCGCGGACATGTACAAGACTGATTTTGCCACACATGTCATCGTTGCGCTGGAAGAGAAGCTGACCCTGCGCCGGGCCTACGGAAAGACCATGCCGAATTCGCGGCTGGCGACCCTTTGATGAACGCAGGGCAAGCCGGCCATAAGATCGGCGATAGGGCAAGCAGCGGCTGGCTTTAGCGAGGAGACTGACCAGCTCGCAGCGCTGTCTTGTGGCATGCGCCCCGACAGAGCAATTCCAGGAAAAAGTGTGAAACGGCTTTCCGTCCGGAATTGCGTCAAAACAAAGAGATAGAGCGGTTCAGCGTTTCCGTGAACAATGAAAGCGCCAGCGATTCCCAACCGGTGGCCGTCTCATCCCTGCATCCGGTTGCCAGCATGGACCAAGCCTTCAGGGTACAAATATCAGAAACACATACGTAAGAAACACCACGACATGAACCATGCCCGTCAGGAATGTCGTTCTTTCGGTGCTGAAGCTCACGTTGCAAACGAAAAGCGCCAAAACCATAAGGACTGCGTCAGCCGCCGGTAGCCCCAGGGTCAAGCCTCGTCCCGTCAGCAGGCTGGCGGCGGCGACCGCCGGTATCGTGAGACCAATCGTGGCGCAAGCCGAACCCAACGCGACGTTCAAGCCGCGCTGCAGTTCGTTGCTGAGTGAAGCGCGAACCGCCGAAATGGCCTCCGGCATCAAGACCAGCCCCGCGATCAGCGCCCCCACGATGCTGTCCGCCTGAGTCACCTGATAGGCAACGAGCGCATCTTCGACACTCGCGGCGACCTGTTCAGCGAGCATGACAATGCCGATCAACCCGATGAACAGGAGCACGGCGCTGGCGTAGATGCCTTCGTGAGGGGCGCTTGCGATCAAGACGTCGCGCGCCTGTCCTTCGATGAAATCGCCGCGGTGCCGGACTGTCTGCGCGAAAACGAAAGCCGCGTAAAGCAGAACCGAAAGCACACTGACAAAGCCAAGCTGGGCGGCCGAGAACGTGCCGGGATCGGTGGTCCGGGTGTAGGTCGGCAGGATGAGCGTCATCACCGTCAGCGCGATCAGGACCGCCAGGTAGGCGCTGGTCCCCTGTCGAACGATTGCCTGCTTGCGGTGACGCCAGCCGCCAAGCACGAGGCACAGGCCAACAACGCCGGTGGATGTGATCATCACAGTCGAGAAGACGGACTCGCGGGCAAGCGTCGGGTTGTTCTCTCCATGCAGCATCATCGACACGATGATCGACACCTCGATCGCCGTCACGGCAAAGGTCAGCACCAGCGTGCCGTATGGCTCGCCCACCCGCCGAGCCACCGCCTCGGCATGCTCGAGCACGATGAAAATGGTGATGAACATGATCGCGCTCGAAAGCGCTCCGATTAGGATCCTGACGCTCGGCGAACCTGCGTCCACCGACATCCCGCTGGCTCTGACCGCGACGGCCATCGCCAGGGCGACCAAGGGCATCGCATAGGACGTCACCGATCGGCCGAAACCTGTCATCCGAGCCCCCGAACGCCGCGCGTTTCCGCGAACTTAGCGGAAAAGGGCGGCGGGGGCACCTCTCACAGGCATCTTTGCCTGCCAAGCGCACCATTCAAAACACGATTGAGGCCTGGGCACCGTTTTGCGCATCGAATGTCTCGATGGCGTTGCGAACCGCCCCACAAAATCGTTCCAGAAGTTCCAACTCGTTCCCCAGTCGACGGCGCAACGACAAGGGCACTTCCAGCTGTGCTCCTTTCCCCGTCAAGCCTCGGTTGACGATGTTCAAATCCTGGATACCTGGAAAGGGATGGTTGTCCTTTTGCGTCTGGAAGTCGGCGTCCTGCAGACGCCAGGCTATCTCCGAAACCAACGCGGCGTCCTTGCCGCCGAGGTAGACTGTCGAGGGATCGTCCCGATCCCGACGACCGTGGATAGCGACGACCGTGGACTTGGTCCGCAACAGTTCCAGCGCGGTTGCCTCGTCAAAGTTCCTGGATGTTATGTGCAGCTCTCGGTTGCTTTCCGGCATGAGCCCTTCAAAGCAATACATATCGAGATCGCGCCCGGCTATCGTCTCGGTGATCAGGGAGGTGCGGGGCTCGATCTTGCCGCCATGCGGGGCCATGACGATCGCACTGCCGGTTCGCCCTCCGCGCCGGACGACTATGCGAAAATCTATGTTTTCGGTTTTGGCAGCCTTCAGCGCCGCGAAATTCGGAAACTCGTTGTCCATAAATGCCGTTTCACGCCGTCTTCTGCACCACCAAACCCAGTTCTTCGATCATCGCCTCGCGCATCAGGAATTTCTGCGGCTTGCCGGTGACCGTCATCGGCAGTTCGGTGCGGAAGCGGATATAGCGAGGCACCTTGTAGTGCGCGATCTGGCCGGCGCAGAAGGCCTTGATCTCCTGCTCCGTGGCAACCTGGCCGGGTTTCAGCACGACCCAGGCGCATAGCTCCTCGCCATATTTGTCGTCCGGGACGCCGAAGACCTGCACTTCCTTGATCTTGGGATGGCGGTAGAGGAACTCCTCGACCTCGCGCGGATAGACGTTCTCGCCGCCGCGGATGACCATGTCCTTGACCCGGCCGACGATGTTGCAATAGCCCTCGACGTCTATCGTCGCTAGGTCGCCAGTGTGCATCCAGCCGTCGGCGTCGATCGCCTCGCGGGTCTTCTCGGCGTCTTCCCAGTAGCCCTTCATCACCGAATAGCCGCGCGTACAGAGCTCACCCGGCGCGCCAACCGCGACGGTAGCGCCATCGGCGTCGATGGCCTTGACTTCGACATGGGGATGGATGCGCCCGACGGTGGAGACGCGCTTTTCCAGCGGATCGTCGACGCCGCTCTGGAACGACACAGGGCTGGTCTCGGTCATGCCGTAGGCGATGGTCACCTCAGACATATGCATCAGCGACACCACCTTCTTCATCACCTCGATCGGGCATGGCGAGCCGGCCATGATGCCAGTGCGCAGACTGGAAAGATCGAAGCTCGAAAAATCGGCATGGTCGAGCATGGCGACGAACATGGTCGGCACGCCATAGATGCCGGTGCAGCGCTCCTGCGCCACGGCCTTCAGCGTCGCGCCGGCATCGAAGCCCTCGCCCGGAAACACCATGGTGGCGCCCTTGGTGACGCAGCCCATCGTGCCCATCGACATGCCGAAGCAGTGGTAGAGCGGCACGGGGATGCAAAGCCGGTCGTCGACGGTGAGCTTGATCGCCGCGGTGACGAAATTGCCGTTGTTGACGATGTTCAAATGGGTGAGCGTCGCACCCTTCGGCGCACCGGTCGTGCCGCTCGTGAACTGGATGTTGATGGCCTCATTCGGTTTCAGCCGCTCGGAAATGCGGTCGAGGCTGTCATGCTCGTCACGCCCGGCCATGGCCAGCACGTCGCCGAAATTGAACATGCCGGGCGAATTGTCCTCGCCCATGCGGATGACGATCTTCAGCGCCGGCAGCTTCTTCGCGTTGAGCTTACCTGGCGTCGCGGTGGCGATCTCCGGCGCCAGTGTCTCGATCATGCCGAGATAGTCGGACGTCTTGAAGCTGGCGGCCGTGACCAGCGCCGTGCAGCCGACCTTGTTGAGGGCATATTCCAGCTCGGTCAGCCGGTAGGCCGGGTTGATGTTGACCAGGATCAGGCCGATGCGCGCGGTGGCGAATTGCGTCACCAGCCATTCCCAGCGGTTGGGCGACCAGATGCCGACGCGGTCGCCCTTTTCGAGCCCGAGCGCCAGGAAGCCGGCGGCGAGCGCATCCACCGTGTCCGACAGCTCGCTCCAGGTGAAGCGCTTGTCCTGGCCGACGAAGACTGCGGCGTCGAGCGTGGCGTATTTCGCGACCGTGTCGGAGAACAGTTCCGGGATGGTCTTGTCGAGCAAGGGCACTGAGTTGTCGCCCGAGACGTGCGCCTTGCCACTGACCGGGGCAATGAAGGTGCCGCTCGCGCTTCGCCCGCGCAGATTGGTGGCGTTCATGAGCTCGTCGAGTTTGATCGCCATCGCCGTCTCCTCCCGGGATAGACCGAGCCTATCAGTCCGCCGGGGCAGAGGAAATCCCACCAATGTCCCCCTTTGAGGGGAGGGTGGACAGCCGCCGACGGCGGATGGACGTGAGGGGGCCTGCTCGACGTGAGACGACCCACCCGCCTCGCTTGGCGAGGCACCCTCCCCTCAAGGGGGAGGAAGGGCGCTCATCTTCGCGCCGATATCGCGCAAGAGCGCCTCATCGGCGGCTGTGCGTTTCTTCCTGGAGGCGACAAGGCAGGCCTGCGATCGCAGCACCACGCCATCAGCCAGCACCTTGAGGTGATTGGCGCGCAGTGTCGAACCGGTGGTGGTGATGTCGACGATGACATCGGCCAGCCCCTGCGCCGGCGCGCCCTCGGTGGCGCCGAGGCTCTCGACGATGCGATAGACCTGGATGCCGTGCTTGAGCGAGAAGAACTGCTGGGTGAGCCGCCAGTATTTGGTGGCGATCCGGAGCCGCCTGCCGTGGCGCTGGCGGAAGTCGGCGGCGACATCGTCGAGGTCGGCCATGGTCTCGACGTCGAGCCAGATGTCGGGCACCGCCACCACGACATCGGCATGGCCGAAGCCAAGACGGGCGACGATCTCGGCGCGCGCTTCCCAGTCGGCCAGGTTTTCGCGCAAAAGGTCCTCGCCGGTGATGCCGAGGTCGACAGAGCCCTGGCCGATCTCGCCGGCGATTTCCGACGCGGAGAGAAACGCGACCTCGACGGCCTCCATGCCCTCGATGCGGGCGCGGTATTTGCGCTCGTCGCCGGGCAGGCTGACGGTGAGGCCGGCCTTGGCCAGCACCTCCAGCGCCTGCTCCTTCAACCGGCCTTTCGATGGGAGAGCGAGCGTTATCATTCGGCCTTCTCCCGCAGCGCCTCGATGCGGTCGAGCCAGACCGAGAAGCCGACGCCGGGGATCGGCGTCTTCGCGCCGAGCAGCGTCAGCAGGCGGTCATAGCGGCCGCCGCCGGCCAGCGGCCTGTCGCCGCCTTCAGCCGCGATCTCGAAGACAAGTCCGGTATAGTAGTCGAGCGGACGGCCGAAGGCCGCGTCATAGCGAATGCCGGCAACCGGCAGGCCATGCGCCTCGATCGTCCTGGCGCGAGCGGCGAAATTGTCCAGCGCCGCGCCCAGCGAGAGACCGGCAGAGGCCGCGAAGCTTTCGAGGGCCTGAGGTGCGCCATCGAGCGGCACATCGATCGCCAGAAACCCTTTCAAGGCCGAGAACGCCTCGTTCGATAGCCGCACGCTGCGCAATTCGGCCTTCTCGATCAGCCGCCGCGCAATGTCCGCGGGCGAGCGCCCGGCGGAAGCCGACAGGCCTGCCTCTTCCATGCCGCCGGCGATGTGCGCCGACAAGCCCTCGATGTCGCCGTCGAGCACCAGCGTCGCGACCGAGCCGGCAAGCTGGCTGTTGCGCGGCGGGTTGGCGAGGTCGGCCAATGCCGCCTCCAGCATCGGCGCCGAGCCGAAGGCCCGCGCCAGCCGCATGCGCCAGCCGCGCGGCAAGCCAAGGGCTGCCAGCACCGCCTCGAAGACGGTCTGGTCGCCAAGCGTGACGGCCAGCGCCTGGCCTGGCAGCGCCAGCGTCAGCAGCGCGTGCGCGTCGGCCAGCGAGCGGGCATCGGCGGCGGCGGTGTCGCGATCGCCGAGGTCCTCGATGCCGGCCTGGAAGAACTCGTTACCGCCCTCGCGGCGCTGGCGAAACACCTCGCCGAGATAGGAATAGCGGCGCGGCGTGCCCGCCTGGCTGGCGATGTGGTCCAGGCAGACGGGAATGGTGAATTCGGGCCTGAGACACAGCGTCTTTCCGGTCTCGCTCTCGGTGAGGAAGATGCGGCGGCGCAGGTCTTCGCCGGCCATGTCGAGGAACGGATCGGCCGGCTGCAGCACGGCGACCTCGACCGCGTGCGTGTCACGCGCGGCGAAGAGCTTGGCGATGTCGGCGGCGATGGCGGGGTAGCGGGAGATCATGGATAGGTTGGGCGCGAGGCACCCCCCTCTGGCCTGCCGGCCATCTCCCCCTCAAGGGGGGAGATCGGCAGCTTCGAGCGCCGCACCCTTACTCCAACACCGGAGATTTGCGAAACCACACGGGACATCCAATCCCCCCCCTTGAGGGGGAGATGTCCGGCAGGACAGAGGGGGGTGTTCAAGCGCCACCCTTCGCGCGGTCGGCAGACTGAGCCGCCAGGATCTTCTTCACCTCGGCAACCAACTCGCTCTCCGCCACCGTCACCTGCGCCGGCCGCGCGGCGCGCCATTCGGCGTTGTCGGCGATCTCGGCCGACATGCGGGCGCCTTCGATCAGGTCCTTGATCTGCAGCTCACCCCTGGCGCGCTCGTCGCCGCCCTGGATGATGGCGACCGGGCTGCCGCGGCGGTCGGCATATTTGAGCTGCGCCTTCATGCCGGCGCCGCCGAGATACATTTCCGAACGGATGCCGGCCGCGCGCAGCTCCGCCACCATCTTCTGGTAGCGGCCGAGGCTTTCGGTGTCCTTGTCCATGACCAGAACGACGACCGGAGCGATGACGTCGGAGATGTCGAGCTTGCCGAGGTTCTTCAGCGCCGTCATCAGCCGGGAGACGCCGATCGAAAAGCCGGTCGCCGGCACCGGCTCGCCGCGGAAGCGCGAGACCAGCCCGTCATAACGGCCGCCGCCGCCAACCGAGCCGAAGCGCACGATCTGGCCGTCCTCGTTGGGGATTTCGGCCAGCAGCTCGGCTTCGAAGACGGGGCCGGTGTAGTATTCCAGGCCGCGCACGACGGACGTGTCGATGAGCACGCGGCCGCTATAGCCCGCGGCGTCAACCATGGCGGCGATCGCCGCCAGTTCCTCGACGCCTTCGCGACCGGTGTCGGCGAAATAGTCCAGCGTCTTCAGCCAGCGGACCTGGGCGGCGTTCGGCGAGATGTCGGCCGCAACCTCGAGCTTACGCCACTCACCGGCCGCGCCGCCCGGCTCGTAGTTCATGAAATAGAGCACCGTCACGATCGCCTTGCGATCGAGGCCGGCGCCCTTGGTGAAGTCGCCGCTTTCGTCCTTGCGACCAGTTCCCAGCAACTGCGCGATGCCTTCCGGCCCGATCTTGTCCAGCTTGTCGATGGCGCGCAGCACGGTGAGCCGGCGGCCGGCGTTCTGGTCGCCGCCGAGGCCGATCGCCTCCAGCACGCCGTCGAGCACCTTGCGGTTGTTGACGCGGATAAGGTAGTCGCCGCGCTTGATGCCGAGCGCTTCCATGACGTCGGCCATCATCATCGCCATCTCGGCGTCAGCCGCGACGCCCGGCGTGCCGATCGTGTCGGCGTCGAACTGCATGAACTGGCGGAAGCGGCCGGGGCCGGGCTTCTCGTTGCGGAACACCCAGCCGGAGCGGTAACTGCGATAGGGTTTGGGCAGCTTGTCAAAATTCTCGGCGACGAAGCGTGCCGTCGGCGCGGTCAGGTCGTAGCGCAGCGACAGCCACTGGTCGTCGTCATCCTGGAAGGAAAAGACGCCTTCGTTCGGCCGATCCTGGTCGGGCAGGAATTTGCCGAGCGCGTCGGTGTATTCGATCATCGGCTGGTCGACCGGCTCGAAGCCGTAGAGCTCATAGACGCCGCGGATCGTGGCCATCATCTTCTCGACGGCGCGGATGTCATCGGCGCCGCGGTCGGCAAACCCGCGCGGCAGCCGCGCTTTCGTCTTTTCCGATTTGTCGGCCATGGGATGGGGTCTTTTCGTTCGATAGATGCTGGCTGGTTGCGGGCGCGCGTGTCCTAGCCCATGCGGCTTGGAGCGGCAAGGGTTTGCACCTTCACGGAAACAAACGGCGCCAAAAGGAAACAATTCCGCCATCGGCGCGGCATCGTGTCGACACAATCGCAGTCGATAAAGCGCACCGAAAACAAAGAGTTCGGGGCTATGAGCACCACGGGACAATTCGACACCATCAACGGCGGCACGCGCGAACTGCCCATCCGGCTGCGCCCGGCCGACCACCAGGCGCCCGTGACGGTGAGCCAGGCAGCCGGGCCGTTCGAGGTGGATCCGCGCCGGGGCTCATCCATGCGTGATGCGCTGATGACCGGCCTGCTGGTGATCTATCCGGCTTTCGCCGCGCTGGCGGCGATCGTCGCCGGCCTGTTCCTCACCGGCGCCAGCGGCATCTAGTCTCGCAGGCGGGCGCTGCCCCTCATCCGCCCTTCGGGCACCTTCTCCCCGTGGAACGGGGAGAAGGAAGGTCCTACCTCGGCCGTTTGAACCTCTTCCGCTCCGCTTCCACTGCGTTGCGGCAGACGCATCCTTCGAGATGGTCGTTGACAAGGCCCATCGCCTGCATGAAGGCGTAGACGGTGGTCGGGCCGACGAAGCTCCAGCCCCGCTTCTTCAGCTCCTTCGAGATGCGGACCGAGACCGCCGTCGTCGGATTGGCGCGCAGATGGGCAAGGTCGACGATCTCCGGGCGCTCGCCCGCGCCCGGCTCGAACTTCCAGAACCAGGCCGCCAGCGAGCCGAACTCATCAACCATTTCGCGCGCCCGTTTGGCGTTGTTGATGGTCGAGACGATCTTGCCGCGATGGCGGATGATGCCGGCATTGCCGAGCAGGCGCTCGACATCCTTGTCGGTGAACTGAGCCACCTTGTCGAAGTCGAAGCCAGCGAAGGCCTCGCGGAAATTCTCGCGCTTGCGCAGGATGGTCAGCCAGGAAAGGCCGGACTGGAAGCCTTCGAGGCAGATCTTCTCGAACAGCCGCCGGTCGTCCACCACCGGCCGGCCCCATTCGCGGTCGTGGTAGTGCATATAGTCCGGCAGATTGCCGTGCCAAAAGCAGCGCGCCTTGCCGTCGGGGCCGTCGAGCAGGCCGGCATTTTCAGTTCCCATTGCCAGAAATCCGTTCGTTAATGCGCCTCGGCGCCTGTTTTACCGTGGCTTTACCAGATTCCTGAACCGGCCGGTAACCACACCAAAAGGTTTACTGACACATCGGCATTTTACGCATTCCGATTCATGTTTCGGTTGCCGCTTCGCGCCAAGGATCGCGCAACCGGGGGCAAGTTCGCGCCTCCGTCCGTTCGACGATCAAGGTGCGTTCCGATGAAGACAGTCTTGGTTTCCCTGCTGGGTGCCGTGGCGGTTCTTGCCGCCGGCGCCACCGCCTCCAATGCCGATGACCGCTATGCCGAAAGGCCACCTGTGATGGTGAGCCCCGACCTTTCGGCGCCCTGGGTGCTGCAGCTTGGCCGCGCGCCGGGCATCGTGCGGCAGACCCGCCAGATGGTGCAGCAGCCGCAGCGGCGCTATCTGCAGGTCCAGCCCGACCAGCAGCGCACGGCGGCGGTGCAGCAGCCGGCCCGGCGCACGGCGATGCGGCCGCAGATCAACCCGATCTACCTGCCGCAGGAAGTCGCGTTCGACGGGCCGCAGAAACCAGGCACCATCGTCATCGATACGCACCAGAATTTCCTCTATCTGGTCGAGAAGGACGGCAAGGCGCGGCGCTACGGCGTCGGCACCGGCAAGCCGGGCTTCGAATGGTCGGGCACGCACAAGATCACCGACAAGCGCGTCTGGCCGGACTGGCGCCCGCCGGCGGTGATGATCAAGCGCGAGGCCGCCAAGGGCCGCTATCTGCCGACCTATCTGGCCGGCGGCGAGGAGAACCCGCTGGGCGCCCGTGCGCTTTATCTCGGCACGACGGAATACCGCATCCATGGCACCAACCAGCCATGGACGATCGGCGGCGCCGTATCTTCCGGCTGCATCCGCATGCGCAACGAGGACGTCGTCGACCTCTACGAGCGCGTCAATGTCGGAACGACGGTGGTGGTGATATAGGGACTGCGAATCTATCGGTCAGGCAGCGCCGACTAATTTTGGCGCCAGCTGTTGCTCCCAAGCCATAGCGCATATTCGGGAGACGTGCTTAGACTGGCAACGAGTTAACGGGGGACGGGCCGTGTGGGGATGCGGCCGGTCACGAAAGGGCAGCGCGGGAAACCGCGCTGCCCTTTCGCCTTTCGAGGCAAAACGCGTCGCGCTGAAGGCAGAGCGTTTCGTTTTCGGGGGCTGATTTCCCGGACGGCCTCTGCTATTGCAGCGCACAATTCCCGACACCAAAGGTCAGCCATGTCCCGGTCCGACGACAGCCGCTATCTCAAGGGTGGGCCGGTGGCCCAGCGCATCATCGCCTCCGTGCGCGAGGACGCCGCGATCGCCACAGCCGAGGGGTTTCCGCCAAAGCTGGTGTCGATCACCGTCGGCGACACCGCCGCAGTCGATGTCTATGTGCGCAACCAGCGCGCCAAGGCGGAACTGGCCGGCATCGGCTTCGAAGAGCGGCGCTTTGCCGCCGACATCACCGCCGGCGAACTGGAGGCCGCGATCCACGGCCTCAATGCCGATCCACGCGTCACCGGCATCATCATCCAGCGGCCGGTGCCGGTGCACATCCCGATCAAGACGCTGCAGGCGGCGGTGCATCCGCTGAAAGACGTCGAGGGCATGCATCCGGCCTCGATCGGCAATATCGTCTACAACCAGCTCGATCTGGCGCCCTGCACGGCGGCCGCCTCGGTCGAGCTCTTGAAGGAGACCGGCCTCGACCTCAAGGGGCTCGAGGTGGTCGTCGTCGGCCATTCCGAGATCGTCGGCAAGCCGATCGCCTTCCTCTTGATGAGCGAGGGCGCGACGGTGACGGTCTGCCATCACATGACGCGTTCGGTGGCAGCACACGCGCGGCGCGCCGACGCACTGTTCGTCGCCGTCGGCAAGCCGCGCCTGATCAAGGCAGATATGGTGAAGCCGGGCGCCGCCGTCATCGACATCGGCATCAATTCCGAGATCGGACCGGACGGCGAGACCCGCATCGTCGGCGACGTCGACACCGACAGCGTCAAGGAGGTCGCCTCCTGGATCACGCCGGTGCCGGGCGGCGTCGGCCCGATCACGGTGGCGATCCTGCTGCGCAACACGATGGTGGCGCTCAGCCGCCAGCGCGCCCTCTACCAGGCGACCTACGGCGTGGCGGACAAGCTCGCGGCGGAGTAACTGCTGTCGTCAGGTCCACTGCGACACATGGCATGTGATCCGGCTTTCTTCGTCCCAGAAGACGTAAAGCATGCCGCCGCTGCCCCAGAAGAAGCCGGCCAGCGAGTCGAACTGCAGCAGAAATTTCATTTCCCGATCCGTTCCAGGAACCAGCGGGAACTGCGGTCCTTGGACCCAGGACGGCAGTCCGCCGAGCCGAAACAGGTTCTGCCGCGAATTGCTTATTCCATAGGACTGTCTGAGCCAGCGTGGCGGCGTGGCCGCCACGCGCACGGTGCTCACAAGCGAAGCCGGCTCGATTGCGGAACCATCATCGGAATGAAATGGGCCAATGGGCGTCGGCCTGCCCTCGGCATCGTGCGAATAATAGGTCGGCTCGAGAGAGTTCGCGCAGGTTTCGATGGAAAGCCCAGGAACAGACTTCTCCTCAGAACTGTCCAGTGTAACCAAGTGAGTCAATTTCTGCCGGCAGACTGGACATGTCGCCGAACCTCTGCCGCCAACCGCAAGTGGTCCGCCGGTGGTCGGCAGATGCCAAGTGGGGTGGTTGCGGCGCGTCGGAAAGGGCGAGTCGCTCGGAGAACCCCCTTCGAAGATAAAATGTTTGCACGCTGGGGCTGACCGCAGATCGGTATGCTGCTGCCAGTCCGCAAAATCGTAACTGGTCGCCAGCGCGGCGTCTGGAAACAAGTCTGGAGCCTGCAGCAAAGCGTGAGACAACAAGTCTTCGACATCCGTCCCGCGGCTTGCTGCGCTTTGGAGGAAAAATGCCAGGCGGGCCAAGTCCGCATCGTCGAGGAACGAAACCGCGTCTTCGATCAGAGTGACCTGGTGAACGCCCGCTTCCACAGCCGCCTTGATCAGCTCAAGCAGGAACGCCGATCCGTCTTTCAAGTGTTGGGCGATAATGGCTTCGCAGTCGGCATAGCGACCCTGAAACGTCGAACGCGACAGGTCTGTTAGAAGACGAACTGCGGTTTGAATATCTTGCAGTCGTGGATTGGACATCGCCGCATCGTCCTCGGCAAACGCTGCGTGGTCAACTCATTTTGGGCGGCTCGCCACCATAGGCCCAGTCGAGCAGTTTTATCGTATGCACCACCGGCAGTTTCGCGGCGGAGGCGATCTGGGTGATGCAGCCGATGTTGCCGGTGGCGACGATTTCGGCGCCTGTCGCCTCGATATTTTTCACCTTGCGGTCGCGCAGTTTTGCCGAGATCTCGGGCTGCAGGATGTTGTAGGTGCCAGCCGAGCCGCAACAAAGATGCCCTTCGCGCGGCTCGCGCACGACAAAGCCCGCCCTGGCCAGCAGCTCCTTCGGCTGCCGGGTGATCTTCTGGCCGTGCTGCATCGAGCAGGCCGAATGATAGGCGACGACAGTGCCGGGCTTGCGCAGCGGTTCGGGCAGGTCGAGACCGGCCAGATATTCGGTGATGTCCTTGGCCAGCGCCGAGACCCGCGCGGCCTTTTCGGCATAGGCCGGATCGAGGCGCAGCATGAAGCCGTAGTCCTTGATCGTGGTGCCGCAGCCCGATGCGGTGATGACGATAGCATCGAGCCCGCCCTGGTCGATGGCGCGCGTCCAAGCGTCGACGTTCCGCCTCGCCGAGGCAAGGGCTGCCTCCTCGCGGCCCATATGGTGGACGAGCGCGCCGCAGCAGCCCTCGCCTTCCGGCACCACCACCTCGACGCCGAGCCTTGTCAGCAGCGAGATGGTCGTCTCGTTGATGGCCGGATCGAGCACCGACTGCGCGCAGCCGGTCAGGATGGCAACGCGGCCCTTGCGCGTGCCCTGCCCGGCGTGCACGCCAGGCAAGGCCATTGCCGACACCGCCGGGATCGAGGATGGCACAAGCCTGAGCATGGCGGCGACAGGCTTTAGCGCCGGCAGCTTTTCGAACAGGCCGATGAACGGCCTGCCGAGCCCGGCCAGCTTCAATGCCGCACGGAAGCGCGAGGGATAGGGCAGCACGAAAGCCAGCATGGCGCGCGTCAGCCGGTCGAGCAGCGGCCGCTTGTAAGTTTGCTGGATATGGGCGCGAGCATGGTCGACCAGATGCATGTAATTGACGCCCGAAGGGCATGTCGTCATGCAGGCGAGGCAGGACAGGCAGCGGTCGATATGGGTGACGATCTCCTTGTCGGCCGGCCGGCCGTTCTCGAGCATGTCCTTGATGAGATAAATCCGCCCGCGCGGCGAATCCAGCTCATTGCCCAAGGTCACATAGGTCGGGCAGGTGGCGGTGCAGAAGCCGCAATGCACGCATTTGCGCAGGATCTTTTCCGATTCCGCGACGTGCGGATCGGCAAGCTGGGCGGCTGAGAAGTTGGTCTGCACCGGGGAGTCCTATTGTCCGAGGAGCCAGCTTTGCGGGTTCTTGACCGGCTCGCCGCGCTGCAGCGCCTGCAGCCCGAGGATGCAGCGGGCGATGAACCAGACAGCAGCGGCAAACATCAGCAGGAAGCCGATCACGAGCATCATAAGGACCACGGAGATCAGCGCGTAGAGCAAACCGATCCAGAAGGTCCTGATCAGAAAGGTGTAGTGGCTTTCGACGAAGCCGCCAGCCTTGCCGCGGTTGATGTAGGCAAGCACGATGCCGACAATGCCGGTGACGCCAATGACGAGGCCCGCGAGATAGAGAATATAGATGACCAGGGCGTTGGTCGAACCTGGCTCCAGCCAGCGATCGGTCTGGCGCGGTCCGCCGCCCGGGCCTTGATTGATGTTGCTCATTGTACTGCTCCTTCCGATGATCGGGCCAGAGTAGCAGAGCTGGAACCCGGCGCCATTCGACCGGGGTTGAGGATATGCTTGGGGTCGAACTCGGCCTTCAGCCGCGCCGACAGCGCCGCCAGATGCGGTGGCTGCGGCTCGAACACCGGCAGAGCGGCGCGATGCGCGGGTGCGGCGCGCACCAGCGTCGCGTGGCCGCCGCCATGCTTGCGGATCAGGCCGCGCAGCAGGTCGGCCTCGGGATCGTTCTCGCGCATCGACAGCCAGACCAGACCGCCCTGCCAATCGTAGAAAGCGTCGACCGCCGCCTGCATGCGCAGGGCCATCACCATGTGATGCGCCTGCGACGGCGCCATCGACACACGCCATACCGGTCTCGCGCCGCCATCGGCGAAGGGTATGCAATCGCGGATATCGCGCCAGATAGCCTTCGACGCCTCGCCGGCGATCTCCTCCAGTGGCCCTGCTTTGCCAAGCAGCTGCTTCAATGCCTCGATGCGATAGACAACGGAAGGGCCAAAACCCTCGACGCGCAGCAGCGTCGCGGCATCGCTGCCATGCTTGCCGGTAGCGACGCGCGCTGTGATGCGCTCAGGCAGGTGCGCGGCGCTCGACACTTCGGCGCTGGAGCCTAGCGCGAGCGCCATGGCCGCGACGGCAGCATCGTCGAGCAGGCCGCGGATGGCTAGCGTCACCTCGGTCTCCGCCGCCGGCAGCACCTTGAAGGTGACATCGGTGAGCACGGCGAGCGTGCCCCAGCTTCCCGCCATCAGCTTGGAGAGATCGTAGCCGGTGACGTTCTTGACGACGCGGCCGCCGGACTTGAAGGCCTCGCCGCGACCCGAGATGGCGCCGACGCCGAGGATGTGGTCGCGCGCCGCGCCAGCCTTCAGCCGGCGCGGGCCGGACAGATTCGCCGCAAGCACGCCGCCGATCGTGCCTTTGCCCGGCTCGCCGCCGAGCAGTCGGCCATAGTCCATCGGCTCGAAGGCGAATTGCTGGCCGTTCTCGGCAAGCAGCCTCTCGATCTCGGCAAGCGCCGTGCCGGCTTTGGCCGACAGCACCAATTCGGCTGGCTCGTAGAGGGTGATACCGGTGAGCTTCGACAGGCCGAGCGTGTGTTCCGCTTGCAGCGGACGACCGATGCCGCGCTTGGAACCATGCCCGAGGATCTCCAACGGCGCCTCTTCCGCTGCAGCCCATTGAATGGTGGAGAGGACTTCGGCGGATGAGATTGGGGTGAAGGTTGTCATCGGAGAGCGCCTTTCCTCGCCCCCGCAAAGCGGGGGAGAGGTGGCTCGGGCGTAGCCCAAGACGGAGATAGGCCGCGTTCCTGCGCCGTCATGCGAAATTGGCCCCCATCAAAACCTCGGAATGTCCGGAAACGCCACCTGCCCGCGATGCACATGCATCCGCCCCAGCTCGGCGCAGCGGCGGAGCTGCGGGAAGACCTTGCCGGGGTTGAGCAGGTGGTTGGGGTCGAAGGCGCATTTGACCCTCATCTGCTGGTCGAGGTCGACCTGGTTGAACATTTCCGGCATCAGGTCGCGTTTTTCGACGCCGACGCCATGCTCGCCGGTCAGCACGCCGCCAACCTGGACACAGAGGCGCAGGATGTCGGCGCCGAAGCTTTCGGCCTTGTCCAGCTCGCCCGGCACGTTGGCGTCGTAGAGGATCAGCGGGTGCAGGTTGCCGTCGCCGGCGTGGAAGACGTTGGCGACTCCGAGCCCGTACTTCTCCGACAGGTCGCGCATGCCGGCGAGCACGCGCGGCAGTTCCTTGCGCGGTATGGTGCCGTCCATGCAGTAATAGTCGGGCGAGATGCGGCCGACCGCCGGGAAGGCCGCCTTGCGGCCGGCCCAGAAGCTCAGCCGCTCCTGCTCCGACTGCGAGATGCGGCAGGTGGTCGAGCCGTTCCTGTAGGCGATCGCCTCGACGAGGCCGATCAGGTGGTCGACCTCGACGCCCGGTCCGTCGAGCTCGACGATCAGCAGCGCCTCGACGTCGAGCGGATAACCGGCATGGACGAAATCCTCCGCGGCGTGGATCGCCGGGCGGTCCATCATCTCCATGCCGCCGGGGATGATGCCGGCGCCGATGATGTCGGCGACGCACTGGCCGCCCTGCTCGCTGGTCGGAAAGCCGATCAGGAGAGCGCGCGCCGTCTCCGGCTTCTTCAGGATGCGCACGGTGACCTCGCTGACGACGCCGAGCAGGCCCTCGGAGCCAGTCATGACGCCGAGCAGATCATAGCCCTCGGCGTCGAGATGCCGACCGCCCAGCCGCACCACCTCGCCATTCATCAAGACCATCTCGATGCCCAGCACATTGTTGGCGGTCAGCCCGTATTTCAGGCAATGCACGCCGCCGGAATTCTCCGCCACGTTGCCGCCGATCGAGCAGGCGATCTGGGAGGATGGATCAGGGGCGTAATAAAAGCCCTCCTGCTCGACGGCGGTGGTGATGCCGAGATTGGTGACGCCCGGTTGGGCGACGACAACTCGATTGGGAAAGTCGATCTCCAGGATGCGGTTGAAGCGGCTCATGACCAGGAGCACGGCATCCTCGAGCGGCAGCGCGCCGCCCGAGAGCGATGTGCCGGAGCCGCGCGGCACGACGCGGATGTTGCGATCGTTGCAGTATTTGAGCACCCGCGAGACCTGCGCCACCGTTTCCGGCAGCACCACGACCAGGGGCAACTGCCGGTAGGCGGTGAGACCGTCGCTCTCGAAGGCGCGCATTTCATTGGCCGTGTCGACCACGCCCTCGCCCGGCACGATGATGCGCATGTCGGCGACGATCTCGGCGCGCCGGCGAATGGTGGCGGCATCTGGCTTCGGCATGGCAAGGCCGGGCATGGGCTGCCTCTTCGCTTTACTGGTCAAAATCTTTTACCAGTGAAGCGCGTCAGTTGCAAACTCTGCATTGATCGAGATCGAGTGCCGGACGCTTCCGCAGCGGCAATCTGCCGCTGCGCCCTAATCTCCCCCCTCGAGGGGGAGATGGCCGCGAAGCGGTCAGAGGGGGTCCTAGCGCGTGAAATGCCAACGCTGTCTGACGTCGCGAAGAGCGTCGGCGCCCCACGCGAGGCGACCCCCTCTGTCGCCTTCGGAGACATCTCCCCTCAAGGGGGAGATTATTCTCCCGGATGTTTCGCCGGCTCGGAGTGCATGCGCCGCACGCGGCGCACGCCCCACCAGACAAGCAGGATGGCGACCGGCACCGCGGCGGCGGTGACGACTTCGGGCGCAAAGGCATGGCCGAAGATCGAGGCGCCCTTGGCGAGATAGGAGATGAGGCCGACGACGTAATAGGAAACGGCGGCGACGGAAAGGCCTTCGACCGTCTGCTGCAGGCGCAGTTGCAGGCGGGCGCGGTTGTTCATCGAGGCCAGCAGGTCGCGGTTCTGCTTCTCGACCTCGACATCGACCCAGGTGCGCAGGAGCGTGGTGGCCCGGGTGAGTTTGCGCGACAGGTTGGCCTGCCGCTCCTCGACCGAGCGGCAGGTGCGCATGGCCGGCGCCATGCGCCGCTGCAGGAAGCCGGCCCAGGTGTCGTAGCCGGACACCGGCTCTTCCTCCAATGCCTCGAGTCGCTCGACGACAATGCCGTCATAGGCGCGGCTGGCGCCGAAGCGATAGAGGCTGGAGGCGGCATCCGCCTCCAATTCGGCGGCCAGCTCGGTCAGGTCGGCAAGCAGCGTCTGGCTGTCCCGGGTCTCCGCCCCCTTCATTTCCAGCGTGGTCTGCGCCAGCCGGTCCTCGATGCGGCGGGCGCGGCCGGAGAGCGTCAGCGCCAGCGGCAGGCCGAGCATGGCCAGCGTCCGGTAGGTCTCGATGTCGATCAGCCGCTGCGACAGCGCGCCGGTGCTGGCCGGCGTCAGGCCCCGATCGAGCACCAGCATGCGTGTCAGGCCGTCGCCGTCCTGGCGGAAGTCCGTGACAATGGCGGCATTGCCGCGCCCGACCAGCGAGTAGCACAGGCTGGTCGGGTCGAAATCGGCGATCAGTCTTTCGCTGGCCTGCGTCCATTTGCGGATCTCGAGCCTGATCCCGGATATGACCGTGCCCGGCGGCGAAAACCCGTTGCCAAAAGGCGAATCCTCCTGCGATCCGGCGCTTTCGGCAAGCGGCCCTTCCCACAGGTAGGTCGAGAATTCCGTGTGCCGTTCCCAGCGCAACGAGCCCTTGCCCCACTTCATGGCATGGTGGCGGGCCTGGCGGTCGGGGGCGGCGATGCCAAGGCGTCGCGACATCTCCGAAAGCACCGCGTGGTCGACGCCGGAGCCGCCTTCGGTCATGAAGGAAAGCTGGATCAGCACGCGCGGCTTCTCGATCAGCGGATGCGGCCTGGCATGGACCTCGCCCAGCGCGCCGGAGCGCCCTCCATGCGCCGGAAAACCCATGACGCTGCCCTGGGCGCGTGGCTGGAATTCGAGATTGGACGTCTCGTCCGACACGGCCGGTCCCCCTGTTCTTGACCCTGCGTGTATCGGCGTCCTCTAGGACCAATCGCCGGGAGACGCAAACGGCAAAGTTTAGCTGAAGGCGATATAGGGCGGCGACGCCGAACCGGACCAAACCGAACGAATTGGATAAATAATTTGACCAGTTGGCGACACAGGCTTTAATCTGAACGTCAACCGCTTCTTTTCCCAGGCACCCCGTTGAGCGATATTTTCTCCAGGATCGAGCATTCGCGCACCGCCGACGAGGTGGTGCAGCAGATCGAGAGCCTGATCCTGGAAGGCGTGTTGCGCACCGGTGACCGGCTGCCGGGCGAGCGCGAGCTGGCGCGCCAGTTCGACGTGTCACGGCCGATCCTGCGCGACGCGCTGAAGGCGCTGGAGGGGCGTGGGCTGCTGACGACCAAGGCCGGCGGTGGCACTCATGTCGCCGACGTCATCGGCCAGCTGTTCACCAAGCCGGTGACCGACCTCATCTCGATGCACCGCAAGGCGGTGACCGACTATCTGGAGTATCGCCGCGAGATCGAGGCGGTCGCCGCCGAATACGCGGCGCGGCGCGCCACGCCGGAAGACCTTACGCTGCTCGACAGCATCATGGCGCGCATGGACGAGGCGCACCGCACCGGCGATTTCGACGACGAGGCCGAGATCGACATCGAGTTCCACCACGCCATCTCGGAATGCGCGCACAACATCATCCTGCTGCATACGCTGCGCTCCTGCTACCGGCTGTTGTCGGAAGGTGTGTTCCAGAACCGGCTTCTGGTGTTCAGCGTGCCCGGCGCGCGCGAGGCCCTGCTTCACCAGCACCGGGCGATCTATGCGGCGATCAAGGCCGGCGATCCGGCGGCTGCCCGGCAAGCGGCCATGGACCACATCTCCTATGTCGAGCGCTCGATGCTCGAGGCCGAACGCAGCGGCGACTGGCAGCGCGTGTCACGGCTGAGGCTGAGACAGCGCTCCGACGCCGGCGACGGCGCCAAGACAACGAATTAGCGAACACCCAGCGGGAAAGACCATGAGCGACATCCTCACCATTGCCGATCTGAAGGACCTGGCGCGCCGCCGCGTGCCGAAGATGTTCTTCGACTACGCCGATTCCGGCGCCTGGACCGAAAGCACATACCGCGCCAACGAGGAGGATTTCCAGAAGATCAAGTTCCGCCAGCGCGTGCTGGTCGATATGAGCAACCGCTCGCTGGAAACGAGCATGATCGGAGAGAAGGTGGCGATGCCGGTGGCGCTGGCGCCAACCGGCCTGACCGGCATGCAGCACGCGGATGGCGAGATGCTGGCGGCGCAGGCGGCGGAAGAGTTCGGTGTGCCGTTCACGCTGTCGACGATGAGCATTTGCTCGATTGAGGATGTCGCCTCGGTGACGAAGAGGCCGTTCTGGTTCCAGCTCTACGTGCTGCGCGACAAGGACTTTGTCCTCAACCTGATCGACAGGGCGAAGGCGGCGAAATGCTCGGCGCTGGTGCTGACGCTCGACCTGCAGATCCTCGGCCAGCGCCACAAGGATGTCCGCAACGGGCTGTCGGCGCCGCCCAAGATGACGCTCGCCAACATCATCGACCTGGCGCTCAAGCCGCGCTGGTGTCTGGGCATAGCCGGCACCAAGCGCCGCACCTTCCGCAACATCGTCGGCCATGCCAAGGGGGTCGGCGACGTCTCTTCGCTGTCGTCGTGGACGACGGAGCAGTTCGACCCGCAACTGTCGTGGAAGGATGTCGCCTGGATCAAGGAGCGCTGGGGAGGCAAGCTGATCCTGAAGGGCATCCTCGACAAGGAGGACGCGCTGATGGCGGCCCAGACCGGCGCCGACGCGATCGTCGTTTCCAACCATGGCGGACGCCAACTCGACGGCGCCGCCTCGTCGATCGAGGTGCTGGAGGAGATCGCCGACGCCGTCGGCGACAGGATCGAGGTGCACATGGATGGCGGCATCCGCTCGGGCCAGGACGTGCTCAAGGCGCTCTGCCTCGGCGCCAAGGGCACCTATATCGGCCGTCCCTTCCTCTACGGCCTCGGCGCCATGGGCAAGGACGGGGTCACCAAGGCGCTGGAGATCATCCGCAAGGAAATGGACATCACGCTGGCACTGTGCGGTAAGCGTTTGGTAACCGACATGGGCAAGGACCAGCTGAGGCGCTAGGGCCTATTCACCTATCCGCCCTAGTTTCCCGTGATGATCGATACGGGAAGACGCTCACCGTGACCGAAACCGGCATCCACTATCTCGACGCGCGCGGGCCGGAAGGCATGCGGCTCTGCGCCATCGGCGACGTGCATGGCCGGCTCGACCTTCTGGCCGCCATGCACCGCCGGATCGAAAGCGAGCTCGAATACAAGCCGACCGCCGACTGGCGCGTCATCCATCTCGGCGACTATACAGACCGTGGTCCGGATTCCAGAGGCGTGATCGATTTCCTGATCGACGCGCAGAAGCGCGACCCGCGCCACCTGATGCTCGCCGGCAACCATGACATCGGCTTTCTCGACTTTCTCGCCGAACCCGATCCGGACGGCCTGTTCATGCGCTATGGCGGCGTCCAGACGGCGCAGTCCTATGGCGTTGATCTGGTCGCGGACGCGCGCTGGTTCGGCAAGGCAGAGACGGTACGGAAAGGACACGCGACCCTGGTCGCGGCCGTGCCGCGAGCCCATGTCGACTTCCTGCGCTCACTGCCGTTTTCGGTGGCGTTCGGCGACTTCTTCTTCTGCCATGCCGGCATCCGGCCAGGCGTACCGCTCGAAAGCCAGAGTCCGCAGGACCTGATCTGGATTCGCGACGCCTTTCACGATCACCCCGGCCTTTATCCGAAGGTGATCGTGCATGGGCACACACCGGTGCCGGAGGCCGAAATCATGGCCAACCGCGTCAATGTCGATACGCTCGCATGGCATTCGGGAACGCTCAGCGCGCTCGTTGTCGACGGCGCGGAAAAGCGCATCCTGACGGTCGAAGGGCGGCCGTTCCAGTCATGATCCCGACTATGGGATCAGCTTTCCGTTTGTCGGGAAGGACCAGGCTTTAGCGAAGCGCGGCGGTGACGCCGTAGCCGTCGACGGCCTGATGATTGTTGGCGGCGTCGGCCGAATAGATGCCGAGGCCGCACAGGACGATGGCAGACAGCATGATAAAAGACAGAAGCGCTGCTTTCACGGACGTCATCTCTGGTTGAGCTTCCTGCATCTGTGCACGACCCGGTTACCAATGCGTTGAAACGATAAAATGCGTCTCAATGTTTCGACGATTTCGCGTTTCTAAGCAGATTCCGTATCGCCGGTGTGTCGCGCGGATCACACAGAAGGTTCATCGCGGTTGCACCGGCGATACAAAGCGCGCGCCTTCTAGGATGGCGGGCGGACACAAACCAAGGACGAAAAGGGTTTTCCCCAGGCGGAACTGCCGTGGCGTGCCAATAATGTCACGCCGCCCCAGGTCGGTGTGCGCCAAGGTGGGTTGAGATTCAGGTCAGGCCGAGCCGAAAACTATGGCTTCTGAGAACCGGAGCGGAGCATACTTGAAGTACGTGAGCACCGGAAGCGCAGGAAGCCATTGTTTGCAGGCCGGCCTCACCTGAATATCGACACGCCTCAGATGGTCGCCACCCAGGCGCGGGCAATGGCCAGGCCGGCGGCGTCGGCATCGGAACCGTTGCGGGCAACTTCATGGTCGAGCCGGTCGTTCCAATCGGGATGGCGCTCGGCGATGAGGGAGGCGAAGGACGTGCTCCAGTCGCGCACCATCGGCGTATCCGCCTCGAAATGGAACTGGAAGCCGTAAACGGCGCGGCCAAGGCGGAAGGCCTGGTTCTCGGCGACGGCGCTGCCGGCCAGCCGCACGGCATTCTGCGGCAGCACGAAGGTGTCGTCGTGCCATTCGAAGATCGGGAAATTCTCCGGTAAGGCGGCCAGCACCGGATCGGTCTTCGCCGCCGGCGTCAGCGAAACCTGATGCCAGCCGAACTCGGTGGCGCCACCGATCTGGTTCTCGCCGCCGAAGGCACGCGCCAGCAACTGGCTGCCGAGGCAGATGCCGAGCACCGAGCGGTCCCTGTCGGCGAAGTCGCGGGTCAGATCGAGCAATTCGGGAAAATAGGGGCAAAGCTCGTCATCGAGCGCGTTCTGGGCGCCGCCCAGCACGACCATGGCGTCATGCTCGCCGCTGTGCTCGGGCAGGGCCTCGCCACGATAGGGCTTGCGCAGATCGATATCGGCGCCAGCCTCGACCAGTGCGGCGCCGATCTGGCCAAGGCCCTCATTGTCGAAATTCTGGACGACCAGGACGCGCATCGAAACCCTGCTGACATGATTTTGATCCCGCGAGCGATATCATGGCGCCCGCATCGCAGCCAAGAAGGAACGCCTATGCCACTGCAGAACCGGGTCGATCCGTTCGGCGCAATCCACGCCGTGCCCGAACGCGGCCTGTTCACCGGCAATCGCGGCATCATCCACGACCCCGAGACGAAGACGCTGTTGAGGAAACGATCGGCGCTTCAGGCGTGGATCATCTGCGTGTGCGAGTTCCGCAATGTGCGGCGCGAGCCGATGGGCCGCAACCGGCCAGGTGGCAAGGCGGGCTGGACCGAGCTGTTCTTCCTCGACGAGGTGACGGCGCTGGCCGCCGGCCACCGGCCCTGCTTCTACTGCCGGCGCGAAAGGGCAAGCGACTTCGTCCGCCGCTTCGGCGGAGCGTTCGGCATCGCCGAGCCGCGCGCGCCGATGCTCGACAAGCGGCTGCACAGGGAGCGGCTGGCGGCTGGCGGCCAGCCGCCGGCGGTCAAGCCGGAAGCGCTGGCCGCCCTGCCCGATGGCGCCATGGTTGCTGACGGCAACGCGGCTTATGCCCTGCGCGGCGGCCAAGCGCTGCGCTGGTCGTTCGCTGGCTATGGCGCGCCGACCGCTTTTGGCGATCTGGCCGGCCGGCCACTCCGGCTGCTGACACCGGCGACCACCATTTCGGTGCTGCGGCAAGGCTACGTGCCGGCATGGCACCCTTCCGCCGAGGCTTGACGGCAAACACCGCCTCGCCCATTGCTCGGCCATGCGCGCCAATTACAAGATGCAGCGGCTGTTCGTGCCTGACGATCTCGGAACCGGCATTGAATTCGATGCCGGGCCACAGCAAAGCCATTACCTGATGCATGTGCTGCGGCTCGGCGAAGGCGCCGAGCTCCTGGTGTTCAACGGCCGCGACGGCGAATGGTCGGCGGCGATCGCGGCAAAGTCCAAAAAGGCGGTTCGGCTGAAGGTTGCCTCCCTGCAGCGGCCGCAGCCGCCGCTGCCCGATCTCGTCTACTGCTTCGCGCCGCTGAAGCAGGGACGGCTCGACTATCTGGTGCAGAAGGCGGTCGAGATGGGTGCCGGTATCCTGCGGCCGGTGATCACGCAACACACGCAAGTGGCCAAGCCAGGCATCGAGCGGCTGCGCGCCAATGTCGTGGAGGCGGCCGAACAATGTGGCATCCTGGCGGTGCCTGAGGTGCTCGAGGCGGAAAAATTCGAACGCCTGCTGACAGGCTGGGACAAGGAACGGCGGCTGATCTTCTGCGACGAGGATGCCTCGACCAACAATCCGCTGCCGGCGCTGCAGGCGGTCGACGAGACCAAGCTCGGCCTGCTGGTCGGACCGGAGGGCGGCTTTTCCGACGACGAGCGCAAGATGTTGAGGGCGCTGCCTTTCGTCACCGCCATCCCGCTCGGGCCGCGCATCCTTCGCGCCGACACGGCCGCGGTGGCCGCGCTTGCGGTGATCCAGGCGACAATCGGTGATTGGTGATCAATTCGAGTTGAGCCCTGGCTCAGGATTTTTCGCTTGATCGGCTACTGACATTTCGTCCATCTAGCGCCGGCGGTCGTTCGGCCGCCTATAGCGCCGCGCTCTTTTGTGCGCACAAGGAACGCTGTAGCACTATGGTTTGGCGCATGATCGGTCTTGCGGATCACGCGTCGGGAGGGCTTCTGATGGCGCGCGACACGACCGATTTCCGGCCCATCGAGGGCGTCGACGAACTTGTCGCCTACCTGGCCGCCGGCAATAAGCCGCGCGACCAATGGCGTATCGGCACCGAGCACGAGAAGTTTCCGTTCTATGTCGACGGCAATGCGCCGGTGCCCTATGGCGGCGAGCGCGGCATCCGCGCCATTCTAGAGGGCATGCAGCAAAAGCTCGGCTGGGATCCGATCATGGATGACGGTCGCATCATTGGCCTGGTCGAGCCGACCGGCCAGGGCGCGATCTCGCTGGAGCCCGGCGGCCAGTTCGAGCTCTCCGGCGCGCCGCTGGAGTCGATCCACCAGACCTGCCGCGAGGGCAATGCGCATCTTGCGCAGGTGCGCGAAATCGCCGAGCCGCTCGGCATCCGCTTCCTCGGCCTCGGCGGCAGCCCGAAATGGTCGCTGGCCGAAACGCCCAAAATGCCGAAGTCGCGCTACGAGATCATGACCCGCTACATGCCGAAGATCGGCACCAAGGGCCTCGACATGATGTACCGCACCTGCACCATCCAGGTGAATCTCGACTTCGAGAGCGAGGCGGACATGCGCCGCAAGATGCAGGTCTCGCTCAAGCTGCAGCCGCTGTCGACGGCGCTGTTCGCCAACTCGCCCTTCACCGAAAGCCGCCCGAACGGGCTGCAGAGCTGGCGCGGCGACATCTGGCGCGACACCGACAACCAGCGCTCCGGCCTGCTCGAATTCTGCTTCTCGCCCGATTTCGGCTTCGCCGACTATGTCGAATGGGCGCTCGACGTGCCGATGTATTTCGTCATCCGCGACGGCCACTATCACGACATGACGCACATCACCTTCCGCCAGTTCATGACAGGGGCCGCCCGCAATGAGGTCCCGGACGGGCTGCCGACGATGGGCGACTGGGCAAACCACCTGTCGACGCTGTTCCCCGACGTCAGGCTTAAGCGCTTCCTCGAAATGCGCGGCGCCGATGGCGGACCGTGGCGGCGCATCTGCGCGCTGCCGGCCTTCTGGGTCGGGCTGCTCTATGACGAGGCCGCGCTGGACGCCGCCGAGGCGCTGACCTCGAGCTGGACCTACAGGGAAGTGCTGGCAATGCGCAACGCCGTGCCGGAGCTGGGCATTTCGGCGCCGTTCCGCAACACGACCTTGCGCGATGTCGCGCGCGACGTGCTCGCCATTTCGCGCTCGGGGCTGAAGAACCGCGCCCGCAAGAACCGCGACGGCTATGACGAGACCTCGTTCCTGAACACGCTGGACGAAGTCGTGGCGCGCGGCACGACCAGCGCCGAAGAAATGCTGTCGGCCTACCACACGCGCTGGGGCGGCTCGATCGAGCCCGTGTTCATGGAATATGCTTACTGACCCTTCGCCGTCCGCCCGGCGGAGAGGGCGGCAAAAGCCGCTTCAATCAGCGATGGAAACGAACTAGGCTTCTCCAACGAGGATGTTCCCGGAGGAGAACCCAATGCCTTCCCTGTTCGACATATTCGCCCAGGCCCAGAACGGCGCCGGCATGCAGGCGCTGGCTCAGCAGTTCGGGCTTTCGATGCAGCAGACCCAGGCCGCGGTCGAGGCGCTGCTGCCGGCCTTTTCGCAAGGGCTGCAGCGCAACACGGCCGACCCCTACGGGCTCGGCGCTTTCATGACGGCGATGGCGAGCGGCCAGCACGCCAAATATTTCGAGGACGCGACCCGGGCCTTCTCGCCGCAAGGCATCAACGAGGGCAACGGCATTCTTGGCCATCTGTTCGGCTCGAAGGAGCTGTCGCGGGCCGTGGCTGCCCAAGCCGCGCAAGCGACCGGTCTCAGCCAGCAGGTGCTGCAGCAGATGCTGCCTGCGATGGCCTCGATGATGATGGGCGGGCTGTTCAAGCAGACCACCAACCAGATGCAGGCGGCGGGCGGCTTCGGCGGCGGCGGCAATCCGCTCGGCGAGATCATAGAGCAGATGATGCGGCAGGCGGGCGGCAGCGCGCAGCAGCCGCAACAGGCGCCCAATCCCTACGGCGACAACCCGCTCGGCAAGGTCCTGCAGGACATGTTCGGCGGCGCGCAACAGCCGCAAGGCCGGACGCAGCCGCAACAGACGCAAAGTCCCTTTGGCGACAATCCGCTGGGCAAGATGTTCGAGGAGATGCTGCGTCAGAGCGGAGGCGGCGGGTTCGGCCAGCCGGTGCCACAGCAGCAGGCACCCCAGCAGCGCGAGGCGCCGCAACCGCAGACCAACCCGAGCGGCAGGCCGAGGAACCCGTTCGACGATCTGTTCGGTAAGATGTTCGAGACCGGCGCGCGGCAACGCGACGAGTACCAAAAGGGCATGGAATCGATCTTCGATCAGTTCAAGCGCGGCATGGATCGACGATAGCCCGAAAAGAAGAGCCCGGTCCTTGGGAGGACCGGGCAGCGTGCAGGCAGGCCGGGGGGAACCGGCAGGGAGTGGGGAGCCTGCATGAACCTTGGTCGCCGCGCCCCTTGAAAAGGTTCAGGGCGACCGAATGCACCAGCCGGCTGGATCAAGCCACCTTGCGGGCGAGATCCTCGATCGAGCCGACCCGGTCGCTGGCGATGGCGCGCAGCTTCACCGTCGGGTCACGCCCGAAGGGCACAGCGACGGCGACGTGGAGGTCGGCGCGCGTCAGCCCGATATCGGCGAGTTCGGCATCCGACATCTCGCCGAGGCGATAGAATTGGCGGCGGTTTTTCCAGGCGCGGTAGGCATCAGCGATGGCATTGGCCACGCGCGCCGCTACGGACGGACGCGTGGTGATGCGCGAGGTCTCGGTGGCGAAATCAAACGTGGTCATGTCAGTCCTCCTTCAGAGTCGAGCGGGCGAAGCCGGGCAAACGTCGCTGGGAGGAGCGCCGTTCCGGTCTCGATTCACATGCCTTCATGTGGATGTTGGAGAATGTGCCACGGTGCGATTGATTAATCCAACGAATGTTTCTAATCTTTAGCATCAACATCAATGATGGATTGGACCGATGAAAGCGCCACTCGATCTCGATCAGTTGCAAACCTTCATCTCGATCGCCGATACCGGCAGCTTCACCCGCGCGGCGGAAGAGGTGCATCGGACGCAGTCGGCGGTGTCGATGCAGATGCGCCGGCTGGAGGAGCGGATCGGCAAGCCGCTGTTCGAGAAGGACGGCCGCACCAACAAGCTGACCGAGGAAGGCGACAGGCTGCTTTCCTATGCGAGGCGGCTGATCTTCCTCAACCGGGAAACGCTGGCCGCCTTCGACGACAAGCGACTGGAAGGCACCATCCGCATCGGCACGCCGGACGACTATGCCGACCGCTTCCTGCCAGAGATCATGGCGCGCTTCACGCGCTCCAACCCGCGGGTCGAGCTGACAGTCATCTGCGAGCCGACGCCCGGACTGGTCGAACACATCAAGCGCGGCAATCTCGACCTGGCGCTGGTGACGCACAACGACACGCGCGGCCAGTCGGAAGTGGTGCGGCGCGAGCCGCTGTTGTGGGTGACCTCGGCCAACCACGCCACGCATGAGCAGGAAATCCTGCCGATGGCCTTCGGCCGGCCGAACTGTATCTGGCGCCGCGCCGCGGTCGACGTGCTCGACCGGCAGAACCGCGAGTACCGCATCCTGTTCTCGAGTTTCTCGGCGACCGTCATCACCGCCGCGGTGCTTTCCGGCCTCGCGATCTCGGTGCTACCGGAATGCGCGCTGCGGCCCGGCATGCGCGTGCTCGGCGAGGCCGACGGCTTCGGCACCCTGCCCGACTGCCGCATCGGCATCATGCGTGGCCAGACCTCGCAGCCGGAGATCGTCGACGCGCTCGCCCGCCACATCTGCGAAAGCCTCGACAACATCTCGGTGCCGCTGGGCGAAGAGACGGGAAACTTCGACTTCGCCGCGCTCGCCTTTACCAAGATGAAGCGGACCAAGGCAAACCAGATCATGCCGGGCTGGTAGGGCCTGTTTCCGGGTCAGAGATGCCCTAGGCCCGGGCGGCCGCCGGCACGACGTCGTCCGGCGAAGCCAGACCGGAAAGACCGAGCAACTGGCCCGGTTCGAGCGGTGGCGACAGGAAATAGCCCTGGAACTGCCGGCATCCCATGGCGACCAGCAGGATCTTCTGCGCCTCGGTCTCGACACCCTCGGCGGTGACGTCGACGCCGAGCGCGACGGCGAGGTCGATCAGCGCCTTGACGATCGCCGCCGCATTGCCTTCGCCGTCGAGCAGCCGGACGAAGGAGCGGTCGATCTTGAGCTTGTCGATGGCGTGGCGGCGCAGATAGCTCAGCGACGAATAGCCGGTGCCGAAATCGTCGAGCACGATGCCGATGCCCGACTGGCGCAAGGCGGCCAGAGCCGCCCTCGAGGCATCGCTGTTCTCCAGAAGCACACTTTCGGTGATCTCGAGTTGCAGGCGCTGCGGCGCCAGTCCGGTGTCGGCAAGGATCGACGCAACCTGTTCGGCAAAGCCGGCGTCGCGCAGTTGCAACGGCGACACATTGACGGCGAGCCATGGCAGTTCGGTCCGCACGGCGAAACGGCAGGCTTCCTGCAGCACCCATGCGCCGAGTTGGCCGATCATGCCGCGCTCCTCGGCAATGGCGATGAACTGCGCCGCCGGCAAGGCGCCATGCACCTCATGCCCCCAGCGGATCAGCGCCTCGGCGCCGAGGATCGTCTTGCCGTTTGCCGCGAACACCGGCTGATAAGCGAGCCCGATGCCGGTGCCGCCATCGAGGGCCTTGCGAAGCTCGGTCTCAACCTTGCGCTTGCGTAAGAGAAGGTCGTCCATGTCGCCGGCGAAGACCTGGTGCCGGCCACGGCCGTTCTTCTTGGCCTCGTAAAGCGCGATGTCGGCCTTGCGCAGCAGGTCATCGGCATCGGTCTCGGCCTCGGCCGACAGCGCGATGCCGATGCTGGCGCTGACGAAGACCTGGTCGCCGATGAGCTTGAACGGCTCCTGCAACTTCTGCAGCAGCCGCTCGGCAATGTCCTCGGCGGCGCGGATATCGCGGATGTCGATGAGGATCAGCGCGAACTCGTCACCCCCCAGCCGCGCCACGGTATCGACTTCACGAATGGTGTGCTGGAGCCTGGCCGCAGTCTGGCGCACGAGCTCGTCGCCCGCCGGATGACCGAGCGTGTCATTGATATGCTTGAAGCGGTCGAGGTCGAGATAGAGCAGCGCCACTTTCCCAATGTCGTGACCGGCCTGCCCGGTCCTGAGCATGGCCTGCCGCAGCCGATCCTCGAACAGGGCCCGGTTGGGCAGGCCGGTGAGCGTGTCGTGGAAGGCGAGATACTGCGCCCGATCCTGGCTGGTTTGCAGCGCCGAAGAGGCGCGGCGCAGGCGCCGCAGCAGGAATGCAAGCACGCTCGCCGCGAGCAGCAGGCCGACGATCAAGGCAGGGGCAGCCTTGCGCACCAGCGTCAGACCGGGACGTTCCTGATCCCAGCCGATATAGCCGAGAATGACGCCGCGAGAATCGACCAGCGGAATGGCGGCCGAGCCGCTGGTTTGCGAGAGCGGCAGCAGATGCGCGCCGGCCAGCAGGTATTTTTCGGCAATCTTGCCGATGACCGCGTCGTTGATGAACTCGACCGAGATGTGGAGGTATTCGCTGCCCCGTGCCTGGGTGAGCCGGTTCGTGCTGGGGACGTGCGGCATGATGCTGAGTATGGCCGGCTTGCCGCCGAGCGACACCAGGTCTTCGCCGACCATCTTGGCCGGCGCGGCCGAAGCGTCCTCACTCGGCGGCTCGGCCATCTTTGCGCGCAGCCTTTCGATGGTGGGCCGCAATTCGGGCTCATCCTCGCCATAGACGGACGGGTCGAGCACCTTGCCTTCCCGCATGGCGTGTACCGGACGGTTTGCGGCATCCAGCACATAGACCCGGTTGTGGCCGTAATAGGAGTACATCCAGACGCTGAGGTTCTCCTCTATCCAGGCCTGGTTTCCCGCCTTCACGTTGATGATGGAATCATCCCAGACGGTCACGCTCTCCTGCTCGCGCTCGACCGCCGCGATCTGATCCTTCAAGCCATTGGCGAAGAATATCTTTTGCCGTTCGAGCGAGACATGGTCGGCCTGGGCGGTGGCATAGAAACCAAAGCCGACGACCATGGCCAGCGCAAAGGCGGCCAGCATCAACACGGTCAGCGTGACCTGATGCGTCAATGGGCTTTGGCTTGCGCGTGCGCTCATGCGTTCCTGGCCGGCTGCGTTACGGCGAACTCAAAGCAAATCGGGCTTAAGATCGCGTTATTGTATTAGCGAGGATTGAGCGCCGCCTTGACGCGGACAGGCAACCGCCCCTCAATCGGCCGATGAGCGACACGTCCGAATCACGCAGCAACGCCACCGAATACACGGTGAGCGAGATTTCCGGCGCGCTGAAGCGCACGGTGGAGGACGCGTTCGGCAATGTGCGGGTGCGCGGCGAGATTTCCGGCTATCGCGGCCCGCACTCGTCCGGCCACGCCTATTTCGCGTTGAAGGACGACCGCGCGCGGCTCGATGCCGTGGTCTGGAAGACCACGATGAGCCGGCTGAAATTCCGTCCAGAGGAAGGGATGGAAGTGATCGCCACCGGTAGGCTGACGACCTATCCCGGCAAGTCCAACTACCAGATCGTCATCGACAATCTGGAACCGGCCGGGGCCGGCGCGCTGATGGCGCTGCTCGAGGAGCGCAAGCGCCGGCTGCAGGCGGAAGGCCTGTTCGATGCCGGCCGCAAGCGGCGGCTGCCGTTCATGCCCAGCGTCATCGGCGTCGTCACCTCGCCGACCGGCTCGGTGATCCGCGACATCATTCACCGCATCAAGGATCGCTTCCCGCTGCACGTTCTGGTCTGGCCGGTCAGGGTGCAGGGCGAGACGGCCGGCACGGAGGTGACTGGCGCGGTCAATGGCTTCAACGCGCTTACCCGGGATGGCGCCATCCCCCACCCCGACGTGCTGATCGTGGCGCGTGGCGGGGGCAGCCTCGAGGACCTTTGGGGCTTCAACGATGAAAGTCTGGCGCGAGCGGTCGCCGCCTCGCGCATCCCGGTGATATCAGCCGTCGGGCACGAGACGGACTGGACGCTGATCGACTTCGCGGCCGACATG